>JAIVJP010000156.1 GCA_020199975.1 Acidobacteriota bacterium | reverse complement strand
CCAATTAAGCAAAAGGAGCGAAGAGAGGTTCTTCGCTCCTTTTCACTCTGTGGACCCCCGCGCGATCATGGTTCTTAGCTCGAACATCCCGGGTCATGTCCCATGGTACATGAAGCAGTCCCGCTCCAATACAGAACCGCTCGCGGTTCTGTAGTGAGCGACGATGTGGAAAAGCACCCCCGCTTGCTTATACCGTCGAGGTGAATAAACTGACTTAACTTCGTGATGACCATTCCCTCGATCACCTCCGCGCGACAGGAGAGTGCGAGCTTGTCATTGCTTTCTGTCTGACCTTTCTCGTGATACCAAATCTGACAATTCGTACATTCGCCATTCCAAACAAAAGTCGCCGTAAGAAATCGAATTGAGCGATAAATACTGGAAACAGCGCAGCAAGCGGTTCCTTTCGGGCGCCTGCACTTGCTTACCCAGGATCTCCACATTCCACAATTTTTCGTACGGGTCAAGCAGATCGCTGTCGGTGAGAGAGGGCTTTGTTGAGTCAAGTTCGTTCATAAACTGGCGCAGTATGGCAGTTCTAGTTTGAAAATCATGCCGGATCCCACTCGTCCCGGCTTCTCATCTTCGCCAGTCCGTTGCTAAACTAAGCGTCACACGGAGGTGACCTCAGGTTGGCGTTAGTTATTTACACTAAGCCGGGCTGTCCTTACTGTCAACAGGCACGGGATCATTACAATGGAAAGGGCATTTCTTTTGTTGATTACGACGCTCAAAACGATCGCTCGCGCCGGGCAGAGATGCTCTCCTTCTCGAACGGTGATCCAACAGTGCCGTGCATGGTAGAGAACGGTAAGTACGTAGGCTCAGGCTGGGGCGACCCACCGCGTGGTTGAACCGTCCACGACTAGCCGGCCGTGCGCCGGCAAACAACCAACAAACGATTCTGCGGTGCTCGATTCATAGAAGACGGATCTCCCCGATGTCCGCAACCCTAACTTCCGTAACAAAGAAGGTCCGATATGAGAAAACAGCCAAGATCCCTGATGCTGCTAGTTTTGTTTGCGGTAGTCTCCACATTCACGTTGAGCGGCGCTGCGTTAGCCCAATCAGATGAGGGCGGAGCAAACGCACCAATACCACCAATGGCAGAAAAGAAATCCAAGACTACAAATATTCACGGCGAGACTTTAGTTGATGACTATTTCTGGCTTCGCGAGAAGTCGAATCCTCAAGTGATCGCTTATCTGGAATCTGAGAACGCTCACACTGATGCTGCCACGAAGCCGACCGCAGCCCTGCAAGAGAGGCTCTACAAAGAGATGGTCGGCCACATCAAGGAGACTGATCAGAGCGTGCCCTATCGCTGGGGCAATTATTTCTACTACACACGCACCGAACAAGGTAAACAATATCCTACCTACTGCCGCAAGCTCGGGACGCTCGATGCGAAAGAAGAAGTCCTTCTCGATCAGAATGAGATGGCGAAAGGACTCAAGTTTTTCAGCATTGCCGCTTTCGTCGTCAGTGATGATGGAAACTTGCTTGCTTACTCAACTGACACTACCGGCTACCGGCAATACAAGTTGCAGATCAAGGATCTACGTTCAGGGCAATTGCTCCCGGAAACATTTGATCGAGTTGGAAGTGTGCTGTGGGCCACCGATAACAAGACCCTGTTCTTCACTACGGAAGACGCAGTAACAAAGCGTTCTGACAGGTTTTTCCGTCACGTGCTGGGCAGTGACAAAACCGATCTGGTGCTTGAAGAGAAAGATGAACTTTTTGACCTTGACGCTGGACGCTCGCGCGACAAGGCCATGGTCTTGATCGGTTCCTATAGCAAAACCTCGACGGAGTTTCGCTACATGCCGACGGACAAGCCCATGACGGAGCCGAAGCTCATTCTTGCGCGTCAACCTGAACATGAATACGACGTCGATCATCACGGCGGTCTGTTTTACATCCGTACTAATAAGGGCGCCAAAAACTTCCGCGTGGTCTGGGCGCCAGTCTCCGATCCGTCGGAGAAAAACTGGAAGGAGTTTGTTCCCCACCGACCCGCAGTCAAGGTCGACGACATCAATTTCTTCGTGAATCACGCCGTTTGTCAGAGTTGGAAGGCGGATTGCAGAAACTGCGAGTCATCGACATGAAGACCAACAAGTCTCATCGCATCCCGTTTCCCGAGCCGGTTTACTCAGCTAGTCTCGATGTGAATCGGGAATTCAACACCAGCATAATTCGCTATCGCTACCAATCACTCGTCAGGCCCATTTCGGTTTTCGATTATGACATGAACACCCATCAGGCCACTCTCTTGAAGGAGACGGAAGTGCCTGGTGGCTTTGATAAAAAGAACTACGCTTCCGAGCGTCTCTTCGCGACCGCTTCGGACGGCACGAAGATTCCCATGTCGGTGGTCTATCGACGCGGCACAAAGATGGACGGGAAGGCGCCGTTGCTGCTTTACGGCTATGGCTCTTATGGCGCGTCGATTCCGCCAACTTTCTCGTCAAATCGTTTGAGTCTTCTGGACAGAGGTGTGGTCTACGTCATTGCCCACATTCGCGGTGGCGGCGAGATGGGTGAGGAGTGGCGCCAGGCGGGCAGGATGATGAACAAGATAAATACGTTCACCGACTTCATCGCCTCTGCCGAACATCTGGTTAAGAACAAGTACACATCAAGCGACCGGCTGGTAATTCAGGGTGGCAGTGCTGGTGGTCTGCTAATGGGCGCGGTGACAAACATGCGCCCGGATCTGTTCAAAGCCGTCGTTTCGCAGGTCCCGTTTGTCGATGTGCTGAACACAATGCTCGAT
>JAIVJP010000155.1 GCA_020199975.1 Acidobacteriota bacterium | reverse complement strand
CGCGAAATTGTGTCACGCAGAGATCGGTCGCTTAACAAATCCTCGAAAGTGCTGAACGCCTCTTGTTCAGCCTTAGCTGCGCCCGCCGCATTATTTGCCTTCCGTTCCACCGCAGCCTGAGCTACCAGCGCATCAGCCGCCTCTAATCTGTACAAATAATTGCGCGGATACTTTGCGCTCAGCTCCCGAGCAAGGGCCAGAACATCCTTATAGCGCTTCTCGCGCGTGTAGAGCAAAATCAACACCGATTTCGCATCATCGCGCGACCAACGTCCTTCCTTCGCCACACGTTCGAGGGCTGCGAGGCCCCGCTTCTTCGATCCCCGCGTGCCGGCGATTCCAGCCAGCAGCCGCACGGGCAGCGGCAGAGATCCCACCACGTAGTCATAGAGTCCGATCGTCAACTCAGCATCAACGTACGTGGGATCAAGCTTTAGGACTTCGCGATGACGGTCAACGGCTTCGGAGCCGTCCCTGAGCGCTGCGAAATGCAGCCGCTCGACCGCTTCTTCGAAAAATGCCTTTAACCCGGCGATTGCCGCCAGGAAGTTAAGCGCTTCGATATCGCGAGGATCTTTCTTCAGCCGCGCGTCTGCTAGTCTCTTGGACTCGCGCGTTAGATTGCGAAACTCCGCGACGATTTTCGGATCAACTTTGTCATCACCTTTAGTGTAGAACGCCTCTGAACTGTAGAGTGACGCCTGCAGACGACGAGACTCATAGAGCGTCTTGGCCAAAAGGCGGGCTGCCAACAATTGTGGGCCGGCTGGATGATCTGGATAGAGCTGGGCCATCTCGCTGAAATCTCTTCGCGATTTCTCGTAGTCAAGATTGTAGAGCGCTTCGAGGCCAGTGCGCCGAACCTCTTCCATGGGCGACGATTCAGTTTTACTGGCAGTGGCATCCCTAGCTTGTCCGAAAGCGAGGGTTGAATTCAGCAGGATGGTGGTTAAGACAAACAAGTGCAGATATTTCAAAACGTATCCTCCAAGAATGTTCTAAGTGGCTTAACTCGGCATGGTTCCCGTTCTCACCGTGGCTCCAGCCCCGGGCCAACGCAAAGCTGATAAATTGGTAGCCGTTCAACGGGTTACCTTTTCTGTCCGCAGATTACGCAGATTGTACACGTTAAGAATAGAGACAGCTTGAGCGAGTTGCTTACCTAACTCGGTCTAGTCTGAGCAATCTGTGTAATCTGCGGATCGAAAGTCGTTCAAGAAAAGCTGTCCAAGTACTTTACACCCGCGCCAGTATTAAACAGGACCACACGTTCTTCCGGTTTCACTTGTCCTGCCTCAATCATCTTCCTCAACGCAGGCAAACAGGCGGCGCCTTCGGGAGCACAGAACAAGCCCTCAGCGGCGCCAATCTCGCGAGTTGCGGCAATCAACTCCTCATCAGTGACGGCGATTGCTGTTCCGCCTGACTCACGCAGTGCGTCAATTATCAAGAAATCACCAATCGCGCGCGGTACGCGCAGACCCGCAGCTACCGTCGCAGCATTGGGAAATTCCTCCGCAAAACGCTTCCCTTCCTCAAACGCGCGCACAATCGGCGCGCAACCAGCGGCTTGG
This sequence comes from Acidobacteriota bacterium, assembly GCA_020199975.1. Classification (GTDB taxonomy): domain Bacteria; phylum Acidobacteriota; class Blastocatellia; order Pyrinomonadales; family Pyrinomonadaceae; genus PSRF01. The sequence continues at coordinate 1,212 of JAIVJP010000155.1, read as the reverse complement.
ACAGTGACCATCCGGGGACGCTCGGGCCCAATCCATCCCATCTTTTCCATCTCGTCGAACGCTTTCCACATTCCAATCAGTCCCGTGCCACCGCCGGTCGGGTAGATGATGACGTCGGGAAGCGTCCAACCAAGTTGTTCTGCGAGTTCGTAACCCAGCGTCTTCTTTCCTTCGATGCGGTACGGTTCCTTGAGGGTGGACACATCAAACCAACCTTCAGCTTCTTTTCGCCGACCCACTTCCGCTCCACAGTCCGTAATCAACCCATCCATCAAGGTCACATGCGCGCCGGTCTGTTCACATTCGACAACGTTCGCGATCGGCGTGTCCCTGGGCATAAAGATGAAGCACACAAGTCCGGCGCGCGCCGAATAAGCTGCCAGGGCCCCGGCCGCGTTACCTGCTGAAGGCACTGCCAATTTCCGAGCTCCCAGTTCTTTGGCCATTGACACAGCGGCAGTCATGCCGCGGGCTTTGAAACTCTGAGTGGGATTCTGCGACTCATCTTTGATGTACAGGTTTCGCAGACCCAGTTTCTCTCCCAGACGCTCAGTACGAAGCAGCGGCGTCCAGCCTTCGCCGAGCGTCACGACGTTTTCGTCGCTTTCGACCGGCAAGACCTCGCGGTAGCGCCACATATCGGCTCTGCGCCCGCCGAGAGATTGTTTTGTCAAACTACGTCCGGCCCGTTCCAGATCGTAACGGACCAACAGCGGCTTTCCGCACTCGCGGCAAAGGTTGTGCAAGCGTTGTGCCTCATGTTTAAGCCCGCAGGCGGCGCATTCAAGATGCGTAATGTTCACTGATTAGGAGCCTTCCTCTGGGAATTGGAATGTTTGCGACCACAAGACCGCCATACTCACCCTCGCTAAATGCCAGATGGAGTAATGATCTTGCACCATCAATGGGTAAAGGAAAACATTGGCCGGTACTCACGTGATGCCCCGCTTTTCAGGTAGTGGTTTAGTTTGGCTACCGAGCCGATGCCACTCAAACGCAGAACCGCGGAGCGGTAGCGACCGTGTATAGCGTGCGGCGTCACTCACGCTAGACACCTTTTGAGCATAAATAAACCATGGGGAGCTTGAACTAAAGCTGCCCTTGAAGCAAAAATTATGGTTAACACTACTGTCCCAACGTTCTAAGTCGTTAGCTCTGGCTTGTTGAATGTCGGGAGATTAACTCGAAAAGATAGTACCCAATGACTAAGGC
>JAIVJP010000444.1 GCA_020199975.1 Acidobacteriota bacterium | reverse complement strand
GCCTGGGCCTCCTCGCGACGCAGCACGCGGCCGCGCACCGTGCGCTCGCCCACAAGCATAGTCATGTCGTCGACGGCGGCATTCTGAGGCAGCGGAAATGTGTAAACTGCCTCAATCTTATCTTTAAATGGGTTCTCAAATTCCTGCGTGACTACTACTCTCGAGATGAATCCGCTGATTTCAGCTCTGACACTAGTGTGTTTGAGCGGGCAGACGGCTTTCGGTTTTCCGGTCGCGTTAAGCACCTGAAGAGCACCTTGCGTTTCAGATTCTTGCGCGGCGGTGACTGTTCCCCGTGGACTTCTCAAGGTGGCGAATGCCAGGGTTATTACGGCTGAGGTTGCCAGCACTGCGAGTAGGTTGAAAAAGAACTTTCGATGCATAGTCTCCTCCTAAACACACTTCTAGAGAGCACGTCGCAGTTGGATTGCGGCGTGAAGGTTGAACGGTCCCGAGGTTTAGATACCGAACCTCAGCCTCTGTTCCCGATTGCTCTGGGGATAGAACGGCGAAAGAGGGAGAGCTTGCGTTGCTGCATCATTGATGCAGTCCGCTGCTCGCGCGATGGCTGCAAAAGTGGTTGTTGATCCGTAAACTTGGAGATCTGGACAGCAGACAAAGAGCAGCCATCGAGCATGAATGCTCTATTGGTTATTACCAAAGAAGAATAAAAGGATACGGTGCTGACGAAGTTGGAGGACATTTGAAGGAAGCAGGCTAGAGCGAATCGCCCTTAACGAGAGTGAACTTGCGCCGAGCCAACGATCCACGAAATAACACGAAAAGACACTAAATTAGCTTTCGTGTCGGTTCGGTAGCGCCAGGTAAGCCTGGCTATTCTAGTGAACTGTAAGGAGTTCACCTTGTCAATTGTCCGTGCAACAAGTAGCTGGTGCGAGCGTGAGTGGGAGCAATCCTGCTGGCGGTGCCTCGTACGAGCGAACACGCGAGCCGTAGCGGAAGCAAACCCGATTCGGCCTCGTTAACACGTAGTGAAATGAAAGCGGCCAGTCTACCGAATAAGATGAAGCCTGCCACCAGTGACGAAGCAACGGACGGTAAGCAGTCGCTGGGCATTTCCGGGGTGAGAGGGGACAGCGCGCGTGGAAAGAATAGCCGAGGGGGACCTGGGAGACCCGACAGAGCAGTGCTGAGCGAGAGCACAAACGTCGTGTGGGAATGCATAACTGCGCGGCGTGCCCTGGTCGGGAGTCGGACAGGCTCTTAGTAGCGAGGAAGCGAGTAACGACCGTGGAGCAAAGGGGCCTGAGCGTAGACACGTCGAGGTCAGAGGAAGGGAGGACCGATTGGTGGAAGCACCTATTAAGGAGGCGCGGGAGCAAAAGCTGCCCGCATCACTCTCTCAACTGAGACAGCGACTGGGCCAAAAGGCGAAACAGGAACCTCATTTCAAGTTCTACAGTTTGTATGGCTTGGTGATGAGGCGGGATACGTTGGAGGCGGCTTGGGCAGCGGTGCGCAGGAACCACGGAGCGCCGGGCATCGATGGCGTAAGCATTGAGATGGTCGAGCAGTCCGCGGCTGGAGTTGAAGGCTTTCTGGACGAGATTCAGGAAGCCTTGCGCAGCCACAGCTACAAGCCAGGGATGGTCAAGCGAGTGTACATCCCAAAGGCGAATGGGAAAATGCGGCCGTTGGGCATACCAACAGTTCGTGACCGGGTGGTGCAGACAGCATTACTGCTCATCCTGGAGCCAATCTTCGAGGCGGATTTCGAGGACTGTAGTTACGGATTCCGTCCGAAAAGGTCGGCGCACCAGGCGCTGGCGAAGATACGCGAGCACCTCGGTGCCGGGTATCGAGAGGTGTACGACGCGGATTTGAGAAGCTACTTCGACACGATTCCCCACGACAAGCTACTGGCCTGTCTGCGGATGAGGATAACAGACCGCAGCGTGCTGAAACTTATCCGGCAGTGGCTGGAAGCAGTGGTGGTGGATGAAGACGAAGATGGGCGGCCGACCTATCGTCGGAGCAAGCAGGGCACGCCACAGGGAGGAGTGATTTCGCCATTACTGGCGAACATCTACCTGCATTGGTTTGACCGATTGTTTCAACGGCGGGACGGACCGGCCCATTGGGCCAACGCGAAGTTGGTGCGCTATGCGGATGACCTGGTGGTGCTGGCGCGCTATCAAAGCAAACGGCTCATTAGCTTCATCGAGGATAAACTGGAAGGATGGCTGGAGCTTGAGATTAATCAAGAGAAGACTCGGATCGTCAAGCTTCAGGAAGCGGGAGCTAGTCTGAACTTCCTGGGCTACACGTTCCGGTACGACCGCGACCTCTTTGGCCGCGGGCATCGTTACCTGAACGTGTTGCCGGCAAAGCAGGCAGTCAAGCGGGAGCGGGCGAAGCTGCACGAGATGACTAATCATCGGCGCTGCTATCTGCCCTTACCCGTTCTGATTGACCAACTGAACCGGCACCTGCGAGGGTGGCAGGCTTACTTCAGCTACGGCTATCCCAGCCAGGCTCGCAAGCAGATTCGCAAAGCCTTGCTTGACCGGCTGACCCAACACGTGAACCGGCGCAGCCAGCGACGCTTTCGGAAGCCGCAAGATGTGAGCTACTACGCTTACTTCAAACGCTGCGGCTTGTATTACCCGTAAGCCCGCGCAACTGCCTGATAAACCTGCGGCGAGAGTCTGCGCGAGAGCCGGATGCGGGAAATCCGCACGTCCGGTTCGAGGAGGGGGGAGTGGGCCGCATCACGTCGCCTTCTCTCCTACTCTACTGGATCGCTTGGTTCGGTTGAGAGCTGGAT
>JAIVJP010000443.1 GCA_020199975.1 Acidobacteriota bacterium | reverse complement strand
GCGCTCAAGATTAAGCCACGAGATGCGCGAGCCGCTTACGGTCTGGGAAACGTTTACACCGACCAGCAACGCTGGGAAAACGCCGAGACGGCTTATCGCAATGCCGCCCAGTGGAGTCCTTCCAATGCTGATGTGCTCGTGGCGCTCAGCGTGGTTCTGGTTCAACCCAGGACGGGGGCGGATAACGCCAAGCGTTTTGCAGATGCCGAAGGCTTCGCTCGTCGAGCTGTGCAGTTGCAGCCGAAGAATGCGGTGGCTTGGGACCGACTGGGTGCGGCGTTGCAGTCGCGAGGCTCTTTCACAAACGAAACGGAGCACGCCTATCGCCGTGCGGTCGAACTCGACCCTCAGTTTGCCGTTGCCTACGTCCACCTTGGACGCGTCTTGAAGCGGCTAGGCCGTAGTAATGAGGCGGGACCGCTTTACGACCAGGCCATCAATCTTGCGAAGGACGCGGCCACGCTCAATCTGATTGCCGAGTCCCTGCAAGGCGAACAACAATGGGAGCTATCTGGCCCAGTACTCAAACGCGCCCTGGCACTTGACGAACGTAATCCTACGACGCTGCTTCTCATGGGCAGAATGCTGGTCGTCTTGAAGAGATATCAGGAGGCCGAGCCTTATCTGAAAACTTCGACGGAAGTTAGTCCCCGGGCTTTCCAGCCTTTCAATTTGCTCGGCCGCACATACCTGGCCCTGGAACGCTACGCGGAAGCGGAGGTTACTTATGAACGGGCCGCAGTGTTTGCTCCTGCGGGAGATCGCAAACAACTCGCCGGGGCTTTCGGATTCCAGGGCGTTGGCGATGGTTATCTCAAAGCCAAGGAGCACAAAAACGCCGCCCGAGCTTACCAGCGGGCGCTGGAGCTTGATCCTGGCAATAAAGAGATAGAGCAGAAACTTTCGAAGGCGCGGTCGAGTTGATCCAAGAGCTGAACACAACAAGAGAGGTCCCTCTATGAAGCGTTGCCCGAAATGCAGTCGAACATTTCCAGATGAGAGCCAGAGGTTTTGCACGATTGACGGCGGTCTCCTGATTTCCGATCCGGTTTTTGATCCTAACTTGACCATCCGAGCCGCCGCTGCGGATGTGGCGCCACCTGTTCAACCGCAGCAGGAGAATGCTGCCACCAGCCGCGAGCTTCCCGATCTCCTTGCGACTATTGCCTCCAGAGCAAATGCTCCAACAGTCGCTTTTCCCCGAAAGACCGGAGCGACTGGGACAACCACCACTTCGGACCTACCGGCGACCGCGCCCGGGATCTCGACGTTGCCAGGGGCCACGACTCATCCTCCGCAAGCAAAAAAGAAATCAAAACTGCCTTTAATTCTCGGAGCGGTGGTCTTGCTCCTCTTATTAGGCGTCGCCGGTCTGGCCGGCGTTTTCTTTTATGTCATCAAACCCCGCCTGCAGGAGTTTCAAGATCGTCCTGTAGTTGTGCGGGACGCCCCACCGGCGGAAGAAACAAGCACGAACACAACGGCGGAAAGTACAGACACCGAAAGCACGACTGAAGATACCGAAGTAGCGTTTGTGCCCCCGCCCGGCACAACGAAATTCGCCAACTCCACAACAAACCTGGACGGGAAGCTGGCCGAGCATTACATCGACTTCTCTTTCTACTACCCGGAAACCTGGCAGACTGATAAGAACGCTGGAGTAGCGGGAGCCAGCAATTTCGTGAAAGTCGAACGGCGGCTGCCACCTGACTTCACGCAAGAGAATTTCGCCGTCGGGTGGTACACCAGTAAAGGAAGCTTCGAAAAGGACAGGCCGACATTCCCACGCTTAGTGGAGTTGCTGGGCACAAATCTGGCGAATAGCTTTCCTGAGTACCGCAAGATCTCCGAGGGGCCAACCAAAGTAAACTCGCTCGACGGTTATGAATTTCGGTTTGTAAGTCTGTCTAAAGGAACTGAGAAAGGCGACCTTCAGGTATGGGGCCGCGTAATCTTTTTGCCCACAGGCGTTGAAGGGCAAACCGCAGGCGCAACGCTTATCATGCTGGCCACTTCCTTGGCGCCAGAATTGTCAGGAGTCGAAGATGTGGGCGAGAAAGGTGAGATGCCGGTTATTCTCGAGTCGTTTAGATTTGCGAGAAAGTGAAACTCGTAAGCGGCCGAGGAGGAATGCTATGCTGTTCCCAGATCAAGGAATGGCTAGCACGCAAGATATTAAGATGTCAAAAAAAAACCGAGAAGAGAATCATTACTTAACCCCGGCGCGTCTCGCTTTAACTCTCCGCGTATTGTCGCTCGTTTCTGCTTTTGGGATTTCAAGCTGCAACTCTACGGATGGGATTGGAAAGCCAGGGCCTGTCTCAATCAACCCTGCTAAGCCTGCGCCGGCCGCTCCCGGCCCGATGGTGACGTTGCCTCCTGTGGTACTTGATACTGAGTTGAAAGGTATGAACGGGCGGCCCATCAAACTTTCGGACTATGCCGGAAAGGTTTTGGTGGTGAACCTATGGGCCACCTGGTGTGGACCGTGCCGCATGGAGATTCCCGAATTGGTAAAGGTTCATAAGGAATATCGGGCGAAGGGTTTGGAGGTGGTCGGTCTCTCAACCGAGAACCCGGAAGCTTCGGCGGCGGGCGTGCGACGCTTCGCGCAGGAGTTTAAGATGGACTATCCGGTAGGTTGGACCACTCCGGAGGTCGCCATCACTCTGATGCAGGGGCGTGAAGCGATTCCTCAGAGCTTTGTAATTTCGCGCGACGGCCGCATTTTGAAACGGTTCGTCGGATTTAGTGCGGCTGCCACGCCTCAACAACTAAGAGATGCTATCGAAG
>JAIVJP010000154.1 GCA_020199975.1 Acidobacteriota bacterium | reverse complement strand
GTCGTGACCCTGTTTATTGTTGCACTCACGCTAGTCTTGGTTCATCGCATTAGTATAGAAGTACGGGCGGCGGCGGCGACTAACATCCGTGGGGTATGGTGCTCTTTCCATGTGGCGATGAAGCGCCTGCTGATCTCCGACGTAATCATTCGCATGTGTGAAGGCATGACCGGTGTGCTGACAATTCTATACGTGACCAACGTCCACGGTCTGAGTGCTGCTCGCTACGGTACGCTCATCGCCATTCAAATGACGACGTCGATTCTCGTTTACGTTCCCGCCGGAAAAGTTGCCGACCGGGTGGGGCGCAAACCATTCGTCATTCTGACGTTTGTCTGTTTTGCTCTATTCCCACTGGCGGTTGTCGCCGCCCGGAGCTTTGCATTGTTGATAGTGGCTTTCGTCATCGGTGGTTTGCGCGAAATCGGTGAACCCGCGCGCAAGGCGATGATCGTAGACTTCGCTCAAGAAGACATGCGCGCACGCTCAGTAGGGCTTTACTACTTGATTCGGGGTCTCTCCATCACACCGGCGGCAGTTATTGGTGGTTTTCTCTGGAAGATTACTCCCGAGGTCCCTTTCATGATAGCCGCCGCGATTGGGCTTCTGGGCACGCTGATATTCGCGTTGACCGTCGAGGAACGATTCGAGAGCTGAATCAAAGTCAGAACCGAGGAGCGGTTCTAGCGACCGGGTCCAAGGCGTGAGACCACTCCGCCCGCATAATGACTAGGGATTTCACATCACTTGAGTGAGGCGCTGCCACACCCGGTCGCTCCCCGGTTCTGACATTGAGTGGCGGCTATGTCAGTCGTCCGCTACTCGGAGGATCAGCGAGAAAAAATGAAAACTCTAAGCGAGCCTAAACGAATTCTTTTGATCAGCAATTCAACTCTTTACGGTAGCGGCTTTCTCGACCACGCGGAAGAGGAGATTCGTGAATTCCTGGGAAAGATCCAGCGCGTGCTCTTCGTTCCCTTCGCTCTTTACGACCAGAATTCCTACGCGGCGAAAACGCGAACGCGGTTCAATGCGATGGGCTACGAACTGGACTCAATCCATGAGGTGCCGGACCAGCCGCGGGCCGTGAAGGATGCAGCAGCCATCTTCATTGGCGGAGGCAATACCTTTCGTCTACTGAAGGCGCTTTACGACTTCCAGATTCTGACGCTGATCCGTCAGAAGGTGGAAGACGGTATGCCTTACGTCGGATCCAGCGCCGGATCTAACGTTGCTGCCCCCACAATTAAAACAACTAACGACATGCCCATCGTTGAGCCTCCATCCTTCCAGGCCCTCAATCTCATAAGCTTTCAAATCAATCCTCACTACCTTGATCCGGATCCGGATTCAAAACATATGGGAGAAACTCGAGAAGAAAGAATTCTGCAATTCCTCGAAGAAAATGACACGCCCGTGGTGAGCTTACGCGAAGGAGCGATGGTCCGAAGGGAGGAAGGGGCGACTATTTTGAGGGGATCGACTGGCGCGCGCATCTTCCGGAAAGGGCGGCACCCGGTTGAGGTCCATCCCGGCACGAGACTCGACGAACTAATTACTTAATCCCTCAGATGGTCTTGGACAGAAAAGACTATGGTCAATGCCCCCGCAGTCGCTCAAAAAGAGCTCGTGTTCCCCTGACGTGTAGTACTATAGCGCAGCCGGCGCCTCTCCCTGAGATTCGTCGGTACCTACTACTCAGGGATTGAGCTTACTCAGCTCTATTAGTCTTCCGTGCGCTTCTCTCGCAACCAAATCATGGGCGCTCTCATTCTTCTCCTCCTCATCTGGGCGGTAATTTTTTTCCGCATGCTATCCTCAGGAGCGTGAGCGCAGACAAGCCTCTAAGACCTGTCATAGCTATTGTCGGACCCACCGCATCAGGCAAGAGCACACTCGGTATCGCAGTGGCTCTCCAACTCAACGGCGAGATCATTAACTGCGATTCAGTTCAGGTTTACAAAGGCATTCAAATCGCGACTGCCAAGGTTCCGGCTGAGGAGCGCCAGGGCGTCCCTCATCACTTAATCGATTTCGTTTCCCCGGAAATCAACTACACTGCCGGAGATTGGGCGCGCGAGGCCGCGACGGCGATTGAAAAAGTCGATAACCGCAGCCGGGTGCCCCTTCTGGTCGGCGGCACAGGCCTCTATCTGCGCGCGCTGCGCCGGCCTTTCTTTCCTAGTCCGCCAACCGACGAGAAACTGCGCCAGCGGCTTAATCGGATTCGGGAACGGCGCGGGGCCGAACATCTTTATCGCGTACTGGAACGGCTTGACCCGGAGATGGCGGAAGAGTTGGACCTACGTGACTGGCCTCGGGTGCAACGCGCGATCGAAGTTCGACTACAGACTGGTCTCCGCATGTCGGAGCAAATGAATGTGCACCCGGAGCCGCCCGAGAGTGCTCGACGGCTGCAGATTTTTGCTATCAACCCACCGCGCGATGAACTTTACCAGCGTATCAATGCGCGTACGGAGGCACACTTCGCGGCCGGCCTAGTGGAGGAAGTCAGGCACCTTCTTGCTAAAGGTGTTCCCCCAACCTCAAACGCTCTCGGCGCCCATGGTTACCGCCGAGTTGTTGAATACCTGGAAGGACGCCGGGATCTGGCCAACGCTCTCGAGCAGACAAAGCTGGATGTTCGTCACTATGCAAAAAGGCAGTTAACGTGGTTTCGCCGCGAACCTGGCGTTGTCTGGTGCGAAGGGTTTGGCGGTGAAAAACTACTTCAGGAAAAGATGATCCAGCGGTTAGCGCCCTGGTTCCGGCGGGTGTTATAGGCGTGCGGCCG
>JAIVJP010000442.1 GCA_020199975.1 Acidobacteriota bacterium | reverse complement strand
CAGGTCGTCGGTCATGCGTTGACGAAGAGTAGTCATGGGAAGCTCCTTTCAAAGAGAAGAATGTTCGTGGCGACAAACATTATCTCCGCGACGGGAGCTTCTTCACTATCTGTTTGAGAGTTGCGGGCGGGTAACTCACTAAGGTGTGATGAACAGTTACTTGCAGAGAATGAGGCAATCTCCGACAGCCTACCGCGCAGCGGTTTTGTTCAACGAATAGGATTCTTTCCGAAGTCTCGCCGGGGGTCAAGGTAGGTAACGGTCGAGTTGTCGAAGGAGTGTGGGATCGATGCGGCGAGCACTTCGGAAGGAATTCAGTTGGACGAAACCGCGGCGGGTCTATGGGGATTGAATGGAGCAGTGATGTGGCCTGATGCCCTGCTCGGAAGAATGCGAGGTCGCAGGCGAGTGGTGAGGCAAGAAGTTTGGCCTTTAGTCGGGGGCAGATAAAGATCGCGGTGCGGCGAGGCGGAACTGCAGTGAGTTTTGAGTGTGGTGCGATCAGTTTGTTGAGCGGCGGCGCAGAGTTCGGCATCTCCGCGCGTGCTTGAATGAGAACGGGCGGTGCACGAGCAAGCTGGTCCATAGTTGAAGAGTGCCACTGAGAGTTTCCTCACGAGGTGCGCTACTTACGATGAATCGATAGCCTGAGCTGCAGCCACAAGAGTGAGGCGACTGAGGGGAGCGCAATTGACAAGGGTGGCCAGCGGGGCGAGACGTTCAGTCAACTTCATTGTTCCCGCGCGACAGGACGGGCACTGCACTAGAGATTCACCGGTGACAGTTTCATAAAGTGATTGGTAGTCAGGGGGTAGCGGCTGATTGGCATACTCTGCGGCAGCTCCGAGCAGTTTGCGGCAGAGCGCCAGTTTGTCGCGGCGGTGGCGATTGGCCAAGAGTCCGAACTGGCGGAGGCGTTGAAAACCGCGGGGCAGGACGTGCAGCAGGAAGCGACGGATGAACTCCTCAGCAGTGAGAGTCATAAGTCGCTGCTCATTGCCACGGGCGTAGTCTTTCCAGGTAAAAGTAACGTGGCCGTCTTTAAGTGCTAGCAGGCGGTGGTTGGAGATGGCCACGCGATGGGTGTAGCGGCCTAGATAAGCCAGGACTTGCTCTGGTCCACCGAAGGGCCGCTTGGCATAAACCCACCACTCGCGAGCCCGGAGACTGGCGAGCAAGCGCTGAAACGCGAGGGGCTCGGCCAGGTAGGCGATAGTGCCATGAAAGGTGAGTTTGTGGTGCTCGAAAGCGCGCGCCAATGCTTGCAGGAAGAGGCGGCGGAACAGCCGTGCGAGGACGTTGACTGAGAGAAAGAAGCCCTTGCGACAACTGCGCCAGTGTGAGCCATCAAGCGAGACACCGCCGCCAGGCACAACGCAATGCAGATGAGGATGATGGCGCAGAGTTTGGCCCCAGGTATGCAGTACGGCCAGGAAGCCTATCTCGGCGCCGAGGTGTTTTGGGTCCGCGGCTATAGTGCGCAGCGTCTCGGCGGCGGTGGAGAACAGCAGGTTGTAGACGACTCGCTTATTCTGCAGCGCTAAGGCAGCGAGTTGCTCAGGCAGAGTGAACACTACATGGAAATACTGCACCGGCAGGAGGTCTGCGAGGCGCGCCTCAAGCCAGCGGGCTTTGGCTAGTGACTGGCACTTCGGGCAGTGGCGATTGCGACACGAGTTGTAAGAGATACGCTGGTGACCGCACGTGTCGCACTCATCCACGTGTCCGCCCAAGGCCGCGGTACGGCACTGCTCAATAGCTCGCATCACACGGCGCTGCTCTGGCGACAGCGGGTGCGTGAGCCGAAACGAAGAGCCGTGCTGACGGAAGATGTCGGCTACCTCCAAAGGAGGTCGCATGCTCAAAAGCGCTCTGGGTCGTCAACCGGATAGGCCAGAAGATCCAGCGGGCTCTCCGTGGCCCGCACTGTCTTAGAGGAGACATGGGTGTAGATCTGCGTAGTGCTAATGTGGCTGTGACCGAGCAGGCTCTGAATGATGCGGATGTCGGTGCCGGTTTCCACCAGATGCGTGGCAAAGCAGTGGCGCAGCATTCTCACTGTTACTGGTTTGCTGAGGCCGGCATCCAGACCAGCCTGACGACAAGCACGCTGGACCACGCTGTGGTTGATCGGTTGATCCATTCTCATACTGGGAAAAAGCCAGGTGGCCGGCCGCTCAGAGCGCCAGTAGAGTCGCAGGACCTGCAGTAGCTTGGGCGAGAGCATGACATAGCGGTCCTTCTGCCCCTTGCCTTGGCGCACGCGAATCACCAGGCGCTGCGAGTCGATGTCCGAGACGCGCAGGTGGGTGATTTCCGAGAGGCGCAGCCCCGCGGCATAGGCAGTCATGAGGATGGCGCGAAACTTGATCTTCTTGATGGCCTCGAGGAAGCGGATGACTTCGGCCTGACTCAAGATGACTGGCAGTTTCTTGGGCTGGCGCGGGAAAGGGATGTGGGCTACGACCCAATCGCGCGCGAGCGTGTGACGATAGAGAAATCTCAGCGCGCAGACTGCTTGGTTAAAGTAACTCCAGGAGACGCGACGTTGCTCAACCAGATATACTTGGTACTGACGAATCTCTTCCGGTCCCAGTAGTTCGGGAGACTTGCCGAAATGCCGGGCGAAGTGGGCGACACAGGCGATGTAGGTGTTAATGGTGCGCAGCGACCTGTTGCGCAGTCGCAGGTCGTCGGTCATGCGTTGACGAAGAGTAGTCATGGGAAGCTCCTTTCAAAGAGAAGAATGTTCGTGGCGACAAACATTATCTCCGCGACGGGAGCTTCTTCACTATCTGTTTGAGAGTTG
>JAIVJP010000153.1 GCA_020199975.1 Acidobacteriota bacterium | reverse complement strand
CAACTGGCCCACGCCTTCACGATCGAGCATCTGAAAGGGATCTTCCGGCAGAATACGGCGTTCAATGTAGGTGGGAAGAAAGCGCCCCGAGTCGTCTCGGCTCAAACCGAAGGTCGTCTGCGTTAGGTCGTTGGTGCCGAAGGAAAAGAAATCGGCATACGTCGCGATGCTATCAGCCATCAGGGCAGCTCGTGGCAGCTCGATCATCGTGCCCACGTGATACTCGACGGTCATCCCGTGTTCGCCCATCACCTGTTGCGCTACTTCGTCGATTACCTCTCTCTGTTGCCGCAGTTCCTCGCTGAGCGAAACCAGTGGAACCATTATCTCTAAGGTCACCTTTTTCTTTTCGCCTTGCACCTGGCAAGCGGCCTCAAAGATCGCGCGACACTGCATGCGTGTGACTTCGGGAAACAGGATACCCAATCGACAACCTCTGAATCCCAGCATGGGATTGGATTCCCGCGTGCGCACCACCTGCCGCAGCAGGCGCCGCTTTTCATCGATCTCATCGAGCAGCTTGTCCATGTCTGCGAGGGTCGCCGCCAAACGCACGGCCATCTTCAGTTCCGCTAGTTCACTCAACAGGTCGTCAACGCTCGGAAGAAACTCGTGCAGCGGCGGATCCAGCAACCGAATCGTGACCGGCAAGCCCGCCATCTCGCGGAAGATTCCCACAAAGTCGCCGCGCTGTAGCGGCAGCAGCTTCTCCAGCGCCTTCTCGCGCGCGCCGACCCCGTCTGAAAGAATCATCTCGCGCATCGCCGCCAAACGTTGATCGCCGAAGAACATATGTTCGGTGCGACAAAGTCCTATTCCCTCGGCCCCAAACTGACGCGCAACTTTTGCATCACGCGGAGTGTCGGCATTGGCCCGTACGCGCAGCCGCCGGAATTTGTCCGCCCAGCTCATTATCTCGTAGAAGTCTGAGCTCAGAGTTGGCTGAATCGTGGGCACCTGCCCCAGAAATACGCGTCCGGTGGAACCGTCTACAGTGATCCATTCGCCCTTGGTTACTACCGTTCCGTTGACGCTAAACTGCTGTTGGCTGTAATCAATTTCAAGCGAGCTTGCGCCGCTCACGCAAGTCTTCCCCATGCCGCGTGCCACCACGGCCGCGTGACTGGTCATGCCGCCGCGGGCCGTCACGATAGCTTGCGCGGCTACCATCCCGTGAAAATCGTCGGGGCTGGTTTCTTTTCTAACGAGGACCACCTGGGCGCCTTCATGCGCCAGCTCCTCGGCTTCGTCAGGACTGAATACCACCTGACCCTGCGCGGCGCCGGGACTTGCCGGCAAGCCCGTGGCCAGCACAGTCGCGTCAGTCTTTGGATCAACGGTCGGATGCAGCAGCTGATCGATTTGTTCAGGCGTAACGCGCTGCACCGCCAAGGCGCGATCAATTAACTTTTCCTGGGCCATTTCCACGGCAATCCGCACCGCTGCGGGGCCAGTGCGCTTTCCCGTGCGAGTTTGCAGCATCCAGAGCTTGCCGCGCTCGATGGTAAACTCAACGTCCTGCATGTCGCGATAGTGTTGTTCGAGCAGGTGGGCGATTGAAGCAAACTCGGCGTAAACCGCGGGCAGTTCTTTTTTCAGTTGGCTGATCGGACGCGGTGTGCGAATGCCCGCAACGACGTCCTCACCCTGGGCATTCAGTAAATACTCGCCGTAAAGCTTTTTCTCACCCGTCGATGGGTTGCGCGTGAAGGCGACGCCGGTGCCGCTCTCGCTAACCATGTTGCCGAAAACCATTGCCTGCACATTCACAGCCGTACCCAGCGAATCGGGAATTCGGTTCACGCGCCGGTAATCAAACGCGCGCCGGCCCATCCAGGAATTAAAAACGGCGGCGATCGCCACGCGCAGCTGCTCGTATGGATCTTCGGGTATAGCGTGTTGCTCGGCGACAATGATTTGTTTTTCGGCGGCAATGATGTCACGCAAGTCGTCGGCTTTCAGATCAGTGTCGCTTCCTCCTTTAGTCTGCGCTTTAAACCGATCCATCACTCTCTCGAACTTCTCGTGAGCGACCCCCATGACAATCTCGCCAAAGAGCGACGCAAAGCGCCGATAAGCGTCGAGCGCAAATCTGAGGTCCCCGGTTTGTTGAGCCAAACCCTGTACAGTCTCCTCGTTGAGGCCCAGGTTGAGCACCGTGTCCATCATTCCGGGCATCGAGAATGCGGCACCCGACCGCACGGAGACCAGCAACGGATTCTTCGGGTCACCGAACCGCTTGCCGACCTTCGCCTCGATCTTACTTAAGCCCACTTTGACTTGCTCCCAAAGCCCTTCAGGGAAGTTCTTGCCATTTTCAAAAAACGCGTTGCAGGCTTCCGTCGTGACAACGAAACCGGGCGGCACCGGCAGGCCGGCCCGAGTCATCTCGCTCAGACCAGCACCTTTTCCACCGAGCAGCGCTTTGTCCTCGCCACTCCCTTCCTCGAAAAGGTAGACCCACTTTTGGGCAGTTTCCTGAGCCACGGGATTCTCTTCTTTTAGAAGGTTAGCTTTAGCCACATCGATTACCTCGGGAGCGTTAGCAATTGCGCAATGCGAGTAGCGCTGATTCTCCGGGACCTGGACATTGTATCATCGCGTCTGGTGTTCAAACTATGGTTGTGAAAACCTCTCCTAAGACAGCGACGCGCACTTGGTTTGTAGCTCCCGTGTGTGCTTTCATGTCGGCGTAGGGCATGGCCTGGTTGCTCCGATCCGCACGAGGGCAACGAGTGTAGGTGGCCGCAGCATCGAACCGCAGGTCATTTGACAGGCCAAATCCAGGCACCGCTTAAGTATTCTTAGAC
>JAIVJP010000441.1 GCA_020199975.1 Acidobacteriota bacterium | reverse complement strand
CGTTTATCGAGCGCGAAAACCTTCCACGCGTGTTTGGGATCGTCCTTCACCGGTGCGACGTCGCCGTAAAGGCCATAGCGCGTCTCGTCTTTTGCGGCACTATTGATGGCAGTGGTGACGAATATCTTGTTACCCCAGACGACCGGGCTGGAATGTGCGAGTCCTGGTATGGCAGTCTTCCAACGAGTGTTGACAGATTTTTGCGCGTCCCAAGTGACGATGGCGGCCTGTCCTTCGACGACTCCCGAGGCGCTCGGGCCGCGGAACTGCGGCCAGTTCTGCGCGCGGGTCTCGAAGAAAACAAGAAACAGGAGAAGAAGAAAAAGCGTGATTCGTTTCATGGGAGAACCTCGGGAAATTGTCAGTGGTCAGTGGCCAGTTTTCAGTCGTGAACTGGCTGAACCCAACCTGCATGTTATAGAACTGACTACTGACAACTGACAACTGACAACTGACCACTTACTATTCCGGTTGTTTAGTCTCTTCTACCCGCTTGTAGAGTGTAGTATTTACGCCCTGCTTGAACGTGAGACCGGTCACCTTGCCACCTTCGACGTTAAAGGTGACGCTGATTCCATCGAACGCGACGGGTCTGAAGGTCGTCTTGTCCAGGGCCATCATCACCAGGGGTTGCTGGCCCGCCGGGGAGCCGAATAACTTCCCGTCCTTGAAGCTGAAAGCCATCTCGGCTCCCTGCTCAGGCTTGTAGCTCCCCACGTACGATTGCAGGGTCGCAGGATCAACCTCGAGTGGCGGAAGTGCTCCCGCCTTCTTAAGCATCTCAGCGATCTCGACCTTGTGTCTTTATCGTTCATAGTCATAGCGAGAGCCGCTGTGAGCGCTTCCGGTTTCGCCCCTCCTCTGGCGAGAGCCACCCCGACTAGCGGGGCGCTTCCTTCGCGCGCGCCTGTAGTGAGGACATCGTTTACGCTGGCCGCGTCCTTCTCCAGGAGCGCTCCCACAGCACCGACATGCTTATTTTGCAGCGCCCAGGTCAGGGCGGTCGCACCGTAAAAAGTGTCTTTCACGCTCACATCAGCGCCACGTGCAATCAAAACTCTTACCACTTCCGTGTGCCCTCTCTCGGCCGCTTTGAATAGCGCAGTGGTACCGTAGCGGAACTTCGCATTGACGTCGGCGCCCTTGTCGAGCAGCGCCGTGACCAGCGTCACGTCACCCTTGCGCACCGCTTCCCACATCTGATCGTTAAGCTCCTGTTTGGCGTTCTGCGCCAGCGCTGACGTTGAAATAGAGAGCAGCGCCAATATGAAAAGGATGATCGGTCTTAGCTTAATAAACCCCTCCCCGCTTTTCGAGTTCATCAGTAGATGGTAAATTCAAGAGGGTAAAGACAGTCGAGCGCAAGAAAAACTGGATCACTGCAACGCAAGTGTACGTATTCTACATCTTTAAGGTTGCAAGCGGGCAGCCTTTCTGGTTCTTTTATATCATTCGACTACAACCCTCTTCGCTCAATTATATGATGGAAATCCAAAATGCCTAACCATCTCTCCATTTATTCGTATTTGTCGCTCTCTCTGTTGCTGCTTGCGCCTGCTATAGACAGCGATTGGGCTGAGTGGCGCGGACCGGCACGCGATGGTGTTTCCCTGGAAAAGAATTTGCCGGTTAGATGGTCGCTGTCAGGCGAGAATCTTGCCTGGAAAGCTCCCTACGGCGGACGCTCCGCGCCCATTGTGATGGGTGATCGGATCTTCATCCAGAATTCGGTGGGCAAAGGCGAGACGCAGCAGGAGCGTGTAGTCGCTCTTGATGCCGACACCGGAAAATTACTCTGGGAGCACCGTTTCAATGTTTACCTGAGCGACGTGCCGCCTCACCGGCTCGGTTGGGCTTCACCTGTGGGTGATCCGGTGACCGGAAATGTTTACGTCTTCGGCGTGGGCGGAAATCTAATAGGGTTGAATCGAGACGGGAAGGCTTTATGGGAGCGCTCTCTGGGGGAAGACTTCGGATTGCTTACTACACACGGAGGCCGCACGGTTTCTCCAATCATCGATGGCGACCTGGTTATTGTCAGCGGCGTAACTTTCCAGTGGGGCCAGCACGGGCGCGGCGCGCACCGCTTCATGGCGTTCGACAAGAAAACCGGAGATACGGTCTGGATCAGCGCCCCCGGCGGGCGACCTTACGACACCACCTATGCAGCGCCCATCATCGCTAACATTAACGGTACACGCTTGCTCATTCAGGGTGCGAGCGATGGTGTGGTCCACGCCATCAAGCCGCAAACGGGTGAGCCAGTTTGGAAATACGAGATTAGCAAACGCGGGCTGAATACTGCTGTGGTGGTCCACGGCACAACCGCGATCCTGACACACAGTGAAGAGAACCTGGATTCCAATGAGATGGGGATGATGGTGGCCGTCGATGCTGGATCCAGGGGCGAGATTAAGAAAGAACAAACCAAGTGGGCCATTTATGGCTGGCAAGGCGGCTTCTCTTCCCCGGTGATCGACGGCGATCGTCTTTACCAGGTCGACAACGGAGCTAACCTTGCTGCTTTTGATGTGGCCAGCGGCAAGCAACTGTGGCTACAAAACCTGGGTACGATTCAGAAGGCGTCGCCGGTCCTGGCCGATGGCAAACTCTATGTGGGGACAGAAAACGGCAAGTTTTTCATTCTCAAGCCGACCGCCACAGGCGCCGAGATTCTGGATCAGGATCAACTGGGCACTGCAGCCCAGCCCGAGGCGATAATCGCATCAGCAGCAGTTTCTAACGGTCGCGTTTATTTCGTGAGTGACGCGAACGTCTACGCCATTGGCAAGAAATCTCAGTCGCAACCTGGGGCTCCGTCGATTGTGAATCCAGTGGCGGCGGCGGCGAATTCGGTGGCTCATGTGCAAGTTGTACCGACCGAGTTGATTCTCAGGCCGGGAGACAAGGTGAAGTTCAACCTTCGACTCTTTGATGAGCGAGGTTTATTCATCCGCGAAGAGTCCGGCGCTTCGTGGAGTCTCGACAACTTAAAGGGGTCAATCGCAGGGGGTCAATTCTCAGTCGCAGCCGATCCAGTAGCCCAGGCGGGCCTGGTCAAGGCTACGGTGGATGGAATCACGGGCAGCGCCGGGGTCCGCGTTTTCCCCCCACTGCCATGGAGCGAAAACTTTGACGCACACGCGATAAACACCATTCCTCCAACCTGGGTGAATAGCACTTTAAAGTTTACGGTGCGTGAAGTGAATGGCAACAAGGTGCTGGTCAAGACGACGGAAGGTTCTTCACTCCTGAGCCGTGCACGCGCCTACTTTGGGCCTTCTGACCTTGCGAACTACACAGTTGAAGCAGACGTCCTCGGGACGCAGAAGCGGCGCCAACAGGGCGAACGTGGTACCGCTTGAAGCTTCAGGTCGAGAATCTGTCTGACGGCAAAGTGCGCGCGCGCGGCAAAGCCTGGCTCGCGACGGAGAACGAACCATCAGCGTGGATGATCGAACGAATTGATCCGATTCCCAACCGCCAGGGCGCGCCCGGTATTTTTGGCAACGCGCTGGCGGAAATCTATTTTGATAATTTGAAGGTGTACGCGAACAAGTGAGCAGTGGACAGTGAGCAGTTCGCAGCAAGAGAAAGTTAAAAGACAGAGAGAATTGAATGCTAATGACGACAAACAGAAGTAGAAAAGCAAAACTCATGAGCGAGCGGAAAACGACCATAGTATGCGGTATCTTGGTGAGCGGCTTACTGCTCACTGCCCACTGCCTACTGCCCACTGCTTCCGCTTCCGATCCGGGTACAAGCGACTGGCCCATGTGGGGCGGAACCCCCGATCGCAACATGATTTCCAATATGAAGGGATTGCCCACAAGTTGGGATGTGAAGACGAAGAAGAACGTTAAGTGGGTAGCCCTGCTGGGCTCGCAGACCTACGGCAACGCGGTTGTGTCCGGTGGGAGGGTTTTTGTCGGGACCAATAACGAGGCGAACCCTCCTTACGATCCTTCGATCAAGGGCGATAAGGGCATACTGATGGCCTTCAACGAAGCCGACGGTGAGTTTCTTTGGCAGATGGTCCACGACAAGCTGGCCGCCGGTCGCGTCAATGATTGGCCCTACCAGGGCGTCGCTTCGTCGCCACTGGTCGAAGGAGATCGAGTCTACTACGTTTCAAATCGCGCAGAACTGGTGTGCCTCGATACTCAGGGTTTCCGCGATAAGGAAAACGACGGCCCGGTTAACAATGAGAAGTTGACCGGCGACAGGAATGCCGACGTCGTATGGACTTTCGACATGATTGAAGAGGTGGGTTCCCTTCCGCACAATCTGGCGAACTCATCGCCGGTTGCTCATGGCGATCTTATCTTTATCAGCACATCGAATGGGCAGGATGAGAGCCACGTAAATGTCCCATCACCGAAAGCGCCGGCGATAATTGCGGTCAACAAGAAAACCGGCAAGCTTGTTTGGGAAGATAATTCTGTGAACGAGCGCATTCTGCATGGTCAGTGGAGCTCGCCCACCGTGGGAACAATTGGTGGCGTCGTGCAGGTAATGCACGGTCAGGGTGATGGCTGGATTCGCGGCTACGAAGCGCTCACAGGTAAAAAGCTCTGGGAGTTTGACCTTAACCCGAAAGAGTCCGTATGGCCGAAGACGCGCAACGAAGTGATCTCCACGCCAGTGGTTTATGAAGAGAAGGTGTACATCGCCAATGGCCAGGATCCGGAACACGGAGAAGGCGTCGGCCACATGTATTGTATCGACGCCACCAAACGCGGCGACATTACCAAAACAGGAATGGTCTGGCACTACGATAAGATTCGTCGATCAATTTCCACACCGGCAATCAAAGATGGAATCGTCTACCAGCCGGACTTCAGCGGTTTCCTGCACGCGCTCGATGCGAAGACTGGCCAGGTTTACTGGACCCATGATCTATTCGCCGCTGTTTGGGGCTCCCCGATGCTCATCGATGGAAAACTATACCTCGGTGACGAGGATGGTGACGTCGTAATCATCCAGGAAGGAAAGACTAAGAAAGTCATAGGCGAGATAAACATGGGCAGTTCTGTTTATTCCACCCCGGTGCCTGCAAACGGAGTGATGTATATCTCAAATCGAAACCAACTTTACGCTCTGGCGGAGGCTCCGCAAGCAAAGCCGGCAGCCGCGGCGCCGAAATGACGAGTTTGTTTTTTTCAGCCCGTGAAAGGGCGAAAGCATAAAGCCTAGGGTGGAGCGAAGCGGAACCCTACGTTAGGGTATCGAAAGATTCCCCAGCCCGCGAAGTGGGCGACAGCGGATCAATGATTTTGCTAGCAGGCTCGTCTCTTTTCGTTCGCTCTGCCGCCATGCTTCGCGGGCTCTTGTATCGGCTTGGCCGTTGACCTGGGGTTACGCTGCGCTCCACCCCAGGCTTTATGCTTTCGTCGCGCTTCGCGGACTCTAAATCAAATTGCCCCGCGCCTGCGGCGCTCGACACTATGAAACACCTACTAATTCTTTGTCTGTTTCTCCTCTTATCAACGATCTCAACCGTAACCGCCCCCGCGCAAAACTGGCCCTCGTTTCGCGGCACCAATGCTTCGGGTGTGGCTGATGGCAGCAAGCTTCCGACTAACTGGAACGCTGACAAGTCACAAAACATTTTATGGAAAACTGCCATCCCTGGTTTGTCACACGCCAGTCCGATAGTTTGGGGCAATCGCGTCTTTGTGATCACTGCCATTAGTAGCGATCCGAAGACGGGTTTCAACCCCAAGGACAGAGGCATCGGTCTGGCCGATGACAGTGTGAAACACACGTGGAGGATCTACGCCCTCGATAAGACAACCGGTCGTGTTGTCTGGGAGAAAACAGCCTACGAGGGCGTGCCCAGGGCCAAACGTCACGTCAAGGCGACCCAGGCCAATTCCACGCCTGCTACAAATGGCAAATACGTTGTTGCGCTCTTTGGTTCTGAAGGATTGGATTGCTACGACGTGAATGGCAAGTTGATCTGGAAGCAGGATCTGGGAGTCTTGAACCCCGGTCTCTGGGATGACCCAACTTCTTCGTGGGGCCACGCCAGCAGTCCAATCATCTACCGCGACCTGGTTATTGTTCAGGCGGACGGACACAAACAATCTTTCATCGCGGCCTTCAATCTCAAAGACGGCAAGCAGGCATGGCGTGTGGAACGCGGCGAGATCACTTC
>JAIVJP010000440.1 GCA_020199975.1 Acidobacteriota bacterium | reverse complement strand
GATGAGTGATGAGTGATCAGTGATAATCAGTGATGGGTAATGGCTAATGGGTGATTAGTGATGAGAATGAGTATTGAGTGATGAGCGCTCCTAGCTATCAATAGCCGTTGACGGTTCCCGGCATTATTCATAGCTGAGGGCGTCTACTGCGTCTTGTCGGGCAGCGCGAATGGCAGGGTAAAGAGCGCCGAGGCTGCCGCCGAGGAGGCCTACCATGAGGGAGATAAGGACCCAACGTGGCTCGATTTCAACTGTCAAACTCGTCACGCGCATCACCGCAAAGCGAGCCGCGAATGTTAAAAGCACTCCCACAGTCACACCCAGCAGGCTGACCAGGATTGCTTCCTTTTCGATTACCCAGGCGATCGATGTCTTCGACATTCCCAAGGCTTTAAGGATGCCAATCTGGCGAGTTCTTTCAGTTACCGTCGTGTACATTGCGAGCAGGATTACCAGCATGCTGATCGACGCAGCAACTCCGACGACCACTTTGATGAAGACGTTTAGGGCCGGTACACCGGACGCGTAGATTTCGGGCAGGTCGCGCGTGAAAATGATCTGATCATCGGGGAAGCGTTCTCGAATACGCGCCGCTACCTCTTCCTGTTTTGCCGGGTCGGTCGATGCGACCAAAATTGCTGAGGCGTTTCCCTCAGCGCCCTCCTGATCCTGCATCGTGGCCAGGGGAATTTTGACGCGGCCGCCTCCCGGTGGTTCGTAAACACCGACAATCCTGAAAGGCCGTTCAAAGATCTGCACGGTTGAGCCGACCGTCGCATTTCTCTGATTTTGCCACACGGGATCGATGATCGCTTGATCACCTCCGGTTAAAGGCGAGCCCTCACGGATCTTAAGACTTGTGAGTCGGGAGTAATCGTCAAAATCAATACCGTCGATAAGACGCGTACCGAATCCTCGGTCGCTGCGATCAAGCGCCTGGCCCAGGGGCGTCGCGGCGCGTACACCTTCGATCTGGCTCATTTCGGCAGCACGAGAAACCGGCAAACCAAAAAACGAAGAACCACCGAGCCCCAGCGAGCCTGACGCGCGGACCATTATCTCCGCGCCAATATTTGATTCGCGTCGGCCGCGTTCGCGCAGCACTCCATGTGCCAATCCGACGGTAAAGACAATCAGTAAAACGCCCACAGCGGTCCCCAGGACGCTGACCGCGGTGCGCGCCGGTCGATGCGCGATGTTTGAGAGAACTAAACTGTCCATGACTTTTCGTAGATAGGGACTGCGATTCAGGAGCCGCGCCCAGGCATTTGGCGCCGTTCGCCAGGTCAGAACCAGCAACCCGATTGTAGTCCAGAAAACGATTCCCGCTTTTCGCACCAGCGCTAGCGCCACACCAGTGGCAGCAGCAAAGCCGAGTGCTTGCAGGATGACTTCAGTACCACCTTCATAGACGCCAATGGTGCCCGGCACAAATGAGAAGGCGAAGTTGATGACTTTCGTAAGCGACTCGATGATGTAGGCCTGCGCGACCTGAGCATCAAAGCCGAGCATGCGCAACGTAACGTAAACTTCAACAACACTGGAGACGTGCGCCAACAGGTTGCAGGCTATCATACCGAAAAACGCCTTCGGATGATGTTTGTAGAAGTCGTAAACCTTCGACTCGAGGTGACGTATATGGTGGCGTCTCTTGAGTAAAACTTTGGGACTGAGCCGAAGCTGGGCCA
This sequence comes from Acidobacteriota bacterium, assembly GCA_020199975.1. Lineage (GTDB taxonomy): Bacteria > Acidobacteriota > Blastocatellia > Pyrinomonadales > Pyrinomonadaceae > PSRF01. The sequence continues at coordinate 1,131 of JAIVJP010000440.1, read as the reverse complement.
GTTGATCAATCACCCAGGTCAAAAGCATGATGCGACGTTTCGCAGCCAAACCCGTGGCAACGATTCCCAGCGCCGCGACTGCGGCGATACCGATGAGGAAGTAGTAGACCAGAAGTGGAAGCTGATAGGTGAAAAGCATCACACAGGCGCCGGTCAAAATAAAAAACACGACCGAGAGGTTATAGACCAGGTTGTCTACAACCAGAGCCGGAACGCCATAAGTGAGCGGGATGCGTTTGCGCAGCAGGGCAACCTTCGTGGCCTCGCCGAGCAAGGGTCCGGTGAAGGTCAGAAAGCTGATTGCTTCACCACCCAGGCGGGCGGCGAAGGCTTGCATGAAGCTAATGCCCCGGTGTTCGGTTGGTACCGCGGCCCGCATGGCGATGGTACGGAAGATGTGACGAAGGCCGCTTATCCCGAGAAGGAAAAAGAAACCGAAGCCAATTCGAAGCAGGGCGTCGAAGATAGGCTGAACGCCAACCCGATTGATGACAAAAACAAGGAGTCCAATGCCGAGGAGGAAGGCGAAGACCTGCAGCCAGATGAAGGAACGACGCGAACGACCGGGAGCGGTGGGCTCGGACTCATCGACGAGATCTTCCAGCTCGTCATTTTGCCAATCGTTGGCTTGTTCTTCTTCGGAGCTGATCAAGGAGATACGTCTGCTCCAGTCGCCGCTATTTTCTGCGTTCCCGCTGCGCCCGGGAGGATCTCCCTAACAACGCGTCCAGGAAACCTTCGAAAACCTTTATTCCACAAAACAGGAAGGGGATGGCTATCATGGTGTAGATTTCCAGTTAGCGCCAGCATGGTGGGGACGAAACTCAAACTGTCATACGGTTCCTCAATCAGAGCGCCGCTCGGCAGATGCGTTTTCTCACCACCGGCGAGCATGAATGTTGAATGGGTCGAGATGCGGAAGAATGAGCCATGGTTGCCGCCAGGATTGAATCCTCTTACGTCGAAGTTCCAATGATTGTTGGCCACCAGCAGAAGATCGGTTTCGATTAATTCGCGTTGCCGTTTCAGCAGACGACGCGCCAGACGCTCGTCCACGGAGATTCCCGCCTTGTCCAAAGCGAGTCTCTCAATAGGGTGCCGGGCAATCTCCTCGTATAGTCCGACCAGACC
>JAIVJP010000152.1 GCA_020199975.1 Acidobacteriota bacterium | reverse complement strand
ATACATGACTAAGCTCTCTACTCATTACGGCTCACGCCCGCGTTTCACGGGCCCGCATAGGTTAATCCCAGTATCGTTCGGGCCAGCGGCGCTTCCGAAACTTCTCTTCTGACCAGAAGTTACGCAGGAGTTCGATCTGCAAACCGCGGGGACCTTCCTCAGCTGCGGGCAACACTATGCTTACCACGTCGTAGCGATAGGGTGTGTTCGTCAGGCCAAACATGCGGCGGTAGGCGTGGGCGGCGCGCACGATCTGTCGCTGCTTTCTGAGATCAACATTCGCTGAAGGGGCAGCGAACCAGTCTGATGCTCGAGTCTTCACTTCCACGAAACAGAGAGTGGGCCCTTCATAGGCGACCAGATCGATTTCCACATTCACCACTGCGTCATTCCGGTTTCGTCCCACTGGAAGTATGAAATTGGCAGCCACGATCCGGTAGCCGGCCTGATGGAGAAAGGCGGCGGCGAGTTCTTCGCCACGCCGGCCTCGTTCAAGAAGGGCAGTGGAAGTGGCAAGGTCTTTTGGTGAGGAATTCTGCATTGAGTAATCGAGGAACGCACGTGCAGGAAGGCGTTATGCTCGAACCACTAGGCTACGAAGGCCAGGAGCGCGATTGCATCAACTCGCCAATTGCACAACGATCGACAGGGATTCATTGCCACCCACAACGGCCGATTTGTGACCTTTGCCGATGGTGTCTCTGCCAGGAGCACGTCTTTGGGAGCGAACTGTCTAACAGACGGGTGTAGGTCGTCTTCATAAGATCCTATCCTCCGAGTGACTTTCGCAATTGATCCAATGCCTTGCCCCAAAAGGTTTTCATCTTGGCCGCGGCTTTTGCGTCTGGAAGCTTGCTATGCTGAACGACAACCTGGCTCTTGGCATCGCCCTTTGGAAGAAAATTGATATCGAGACTGGTCTTACCGTCCTTCCAGGTCACCCGCATAGACTTGTGCGCCGTGGCCTTTCGTACCACGAGTCCAGCTTCTGGAAGCCAACTGCTGCGACTCTTTTCGTTCGCCACTGCTTTGTAGAGATTCGCAAGCGGCACGTTTACTGTTCTACTCACACTAATCTGAAAGCCGCCGGGCTTTTCGTGCTTCTCGCGCAGGCCACGTGCCTGTTCGTAGGTGACAGTGACCATTTGCTGCCACCAGGGGCCAACGTCATGCTGGGAGTTTAGAAACTTGACGATCTCCTGATGCGTCATCTTTTTCGCGCCGACTTTATCAAGAATGGCGAACCATTGGTTCCAGTTCTTGCCGGTCTTTGCTTTGACAGCCTCGTCCCTCATGCTAGGGCTCTGTGCTTTCGTAGTAGTCGCCATATAAATTTCCCAAATCCTAAGCGTCACGATCGTATGCGGCCTTAAGCCAATGATGCACCTCGTCGTCGATGTCCTGAACAGACTCAATGGGAATGCGATGCGTGATGCGGTCCTTCTTGGCAAAGCCGCCGGTATCGATCAAGCGTCCTTTCGCTTTCATATCGCCCAGGGCAAATCCGAGATCGATACGGGTCCGCGTCGCGGGTTTGATCTGTGCAAAGACATGATTCCGATAAAGGGGAACTATCGTTTGGCAGGGACATGCCTTTGCGTCTTTTCCAGTCTTGAGTCCGAGCTTTAGCAAGGCATCATAGATTAGCCGCAAACCCGCTTTCGAACCGGAGAACATTTTTTCCACGTAACCCTCTGCCGTCTCCAGATACTCGCTGGGGTCATCCGTCTCAGTGCCTTTGCCAACTGAACGTTCAGCGATCCACCAGGCAGCGTTCGTGCCCAGCCCGTGCTCCTGCTTGAGCCAATCACGCCGCTCCTTCTCGTCTTTTGGTCCGAACTTCTTGATGAAACTCAGCCACTCCTCGAGCGAGCGTCCAGTCTTCTGCTTGAGCTCCGCGACCCACTTCTGAGTCATCGCAATGCCGGGATGCACGCTGTAGATTGATTTCTTCTTGCTAGCTGTTGCTGTACGTGGCATAAGCTAATTCCTTTCTGACGGAAGATAACCTAAGGCCTGGCCATCTGCTTCTTCGAAATTGCTAACTTGGACACTAATTAAAGGGGATTCTGGAGCGCGTGCATCTTGCCCGTAATGAGCGCGTAGCGCAAACAAACTTACCCCACACCCAACTTATTAAATCTATCGCGTCTACTAGTCAATGGTTACTTCTTTTTTATCGCGCAGTTGGGACTGTCTGGGCTGATAGCTACCTAAACGTCTGTTCGCGCTGCGCGCTCATTGCGGGCAGGATGCCCGCGCTCCATGAATGCCCCCGCTCCTACATTCACTCCTTGAAGTTCGCGGTTGGCAGAAACCGAGGAGCTCGTCTCACCTTTGTTGCCTGTTCAAAAGAGTAGGCATACTTGATTAGCTTCGGCTCGCTATATGCACCTCCGAAAAACGAGATGCCAAACGGTAGTCCGAAAATATAGCCGGCAGGCACGGTGATGTGTGGATAACCCGCGACCGCGGAGGCTGATGAATAGCCGCCAGTGAAGTGGTCCCCGTTGATCCAGTCAGTGGGCCAGGCGGGCCCGCCCGTGGGCGCGATTAGCGCATCAAGCCGATGCTGGCGCATTACAAAGTCAATCCCCTGGCCTCGGGACAAGAGATGGTTCTTGCGCAGGGCTTGAAGATACTTCTTGTCGGTAAGCGGGCCTTTCCCCTGGGCCTTTATAAAAATGTCCTGCCCGAAGTTTCCTCTTGCTACTGTCTCAGTCACACCGTGGCTTTAGCCCGGTGTCAACGAAAGCTCCTTATCCCTGGAACTGCTCTAGCGGTTTTCCTTAATGCGTTATTCACCTGGAGCCAACTCCAAAC
>JAIVJP010000151.1 GCA_020199975.1 Acidobacteriota bacterium | reverse complement strand
TTTTTGATTTTCCCGACAGACTCCTTTGCGGGCTCTGGAAAATACTTGCGGCTAACCTGGCGTTCCGCTGCGCTCCACCCCAGGCTTTATGCTGCCGCCACGCTTCGCGGGCTTTAAATCCACTGACACAACGGTCTATAAACATTCCATCCCTACGGGACTGGGTTACACCTCGCCCTCGTCGGGCGATCCGCTGCGTTTTCTCAATCCTCTTAGTCACTCTCTGCTCAGTTATCAGTTTGGCAAGGCCGATGCGCGAATACCAGAGGCACATACAGCAGGCCGGCAGTGCGCTCGAAACCCTTGCTCAATCCGATGAAAGCGAAACCGACGCGGCCCGCCTTACACGAATCACGGAAACGCTGGCGGCGGTTCGCAGCGCCTTACCCGCGACCGAAAACGTGGAATGGGAAGAAACCAGCTTCACGGTCGATAATTCATGGCTACATCGCGATCTCGAGAAGTTTGAGAAAGCTCCGGCAGCGGAACGTATGTCGCTGAGCCTCATTACCGAACGCCTTCAGGCACTAGCGCATCGTCTCGAAGAAATGGAAAAAGCCAAACCTACTCGTGCTTCAAAAGCCGACGCGACTAAAAAACTCGGCGAGATTCTTCAGCGACCGGAGTACGCTCGCGGCCGCAAAGGCACGAGCGCTCTTACACGTCTGTGGCGCGACCTTTGGAAATGGATCGAGAGCTTGCTTCCCAAACCCCAACGGCTGCCTCCCGGCAGCGCTAGTCTATTTACCACCTTCGCGCAGATCTTTGTGGTAGTGCTGGCGCTAGTCGTCATCGCTTATGCCGTCAAACTCTTCGCACCGCGGGTGTTTCAGAAACGAAGAACAAAAAAGAAGGGCAAACGCGAACCGTTGATCGTCCTGGGTGAGAAACTCGAACCGGATCAGTCGTCGGTAGATCTGCTGGCAGACGCCGAATCCCTGGCAAGACGCGGTGAACTTCGCGCGGCGATTCGTAAAGCGTATGTCGCCCTGCTCGTTGAGTTGGGTGACCGGAAAATTATCAGTCTCGCGCAGCACAAAACTAATCGCGACTACCTTGGCGCGATGCGAGATTTGGAACCGCTTTACGGTAACGTCAAACAACTTACTGACAGCTTCGAGCGACACTGGTATGGCTTTGCCAATGCTACCGAAGCAGACTGGCTCGCATTCCGTACAGGGTACAAGCAGGCTCTATCACGGTGACTTAGATTGAGCGTAGCGACCACATCTGCTACAGAACCGGGAGCGGTAGAGGCCGTGTGAAAACCCCAAAAGAACCTATGGTAATTTTGCAGAACAGGAAGGGTTCATTTTCATTTTCCATTTCTCATTTTCCATTTCTCATTGGCTGAGAAACGTATCTGCGTTTCGATTTGTAAGCGACCATGGTGTCTAACGAGTGAAGTGAGAGCAACCTCTATCTCAAATGGCAATGAGAAATGGAAAATGGAAAATGAACTATAACCTGCAAATTAGCGACGCTTGAGCAGTCCTTTTGGGATTGGGTCTGTGCCTGATAAAGGTTATGCGGCAGAGAATCGCCATCATCGTAACGGTCGTGCTCGTGCTGGGCGTATTGATCGCGATCAATGCCGCCAGCTACGAAGGCGAAGATGAACAACAAGATACTGAGCTTTCGCCTAACCGATCCACCTATCACTCCGGCGCCACGGGAACTCGTGCTCTCTATGACTTCCTGAGTGAATCGGGCTACCCGGTCATGCGATGGCGGGAGGTTCCCGCCCAGTTGCTGGGAGACACCAGTCAGAGAGTGCAGACGTTTGTGATCATCGGAGACACCGCGCTCTCCATCGATGAAGATGAAGCCAGGAGTCTTCTCTTGTGGGTCGAGCGCGGCGGCAGGCTGGTGCTTGTCGACCGCAGACCCGAGGATCAGATCTTGCCCCCATCGGCCCACTGGCTGGTTGCGACTGAGTTTGGGGAGTTTCCCTCGTTGACTGTTAATCCAAGCAACGTCGGCGAGATGACTGAGGACGTAAAGCCAGTCCAGCCCGTACAACCGACTTTGCTTACGCAGAATGTCGAGTCGGTGATGCCTTCGCGATTCGCGGCCACCATTAGCTTCACCACCACCGACATCAATAGTAATAGCGGCCCCGACCCTTCGGCCCAGGCGGTACAGAGTCTGCCTCACAACGATGAGTTTGAAAATGAACCTCCGCCTACTCCGGAGCCCGTGGGCCCGCCGGCGCTTGCGCTTGATAAGGCCACACCAGTATCGCCTGCTCCCGTCGTTCACCTGGGAGATTCCAGGGGAGCCTTATTGGTAGACTATCCCCACGGCAACGGTCGTATCGTGATACTCAGCGATCCATACATCTTCTCCAACGGGGGACTTAGTCTCAGGGACAACCTTCAGCTAGCGATCAACTTACTTACTTCTACCGGGGGATTGATTGCCTTCGATGAGTATCACCAGGGCAGAGGAACAACACGCAACGCCCTGATCGGCTATTTTTCTGGCACGCCGATCCTTCCGATCCTGGGCCAGTTTGTAGCACTAATTCTTGTGATCTTGTGGACCAGTAGCCGTCGTTTTGCACGTCCGTTACCACTGAAGCAGATCGACCGTCGCTCCACCCTGGAGTTTGTAGCTTCAATGGCCGAACTCCAGCAACGGGCACGAGCATTCGAACTGGCAATTGAGAACGTCTATTCGCGCACGCGTCGAGTTCTTGCGCGATACGCGGGAATGGAATACAACAGTCCGCGCTCAGAAATAGCCGCGCGAGTAGCTGCGCGTTCGTCGCTGGAATCGCGGCCGCTTGAAGTCTTAATGCGTCAGTGTGAAGAAGCAATCAAT
>JAIVJP010000150.1 GCA_020199975.1 Acidobacteriota bacterium | reverse complement strand
GTGTCGTGCCGGAAGAGCCACCACCACCCGCACCTGCTCCTCCCGCCTCAGCTGAAGTCACGTTGAGTACATCTCAGCTTGAGTCGCAAACTAATTCACCCCAGGGAATAACGGTGGCAGGTACTTCGAGTCTCGACCGGCTAGCCAGCGCATTATTTTTTGGGAGACCGAGATGGCCAGAAGCGATTGGGGTAGCCATTTCTTTCGATGCCGACACCTATGTTGTGCGCGCCCTCCTAGTGAATAGCCCTGAAGTGAAGGGAAATCCCATACCGTTTGCTCCCCAACTAGTTTTTGGACCACCGCTGGCTCCCGAAGCCCCCTCAGTATTGCCTGCCAACACGGAATTGCTGGTGACTCTCTCTCTCGACCTTCCACTAATCTATGAGGGGACGCTGAAAACGGTGGCCCGTCAGAACGAGATGAGGGGGACACCCAGACCAACCATCAAGGCGAATCAGCCGGAGTCGCCGTTTGCCGTCTACGAGAAAAAGCTAGGTCTCAAGATTAAGGAGGATCTGTTGCCGCTCTTCGGCAATGAGATAGCGCTGAGCGTACCGGTTAAAACGCTGGGCGTGACCGGGCCACATTCGTCAGCGTCCGCCACTCCGGAACCAACGGGTGAGGGGCAAACAGCACCAACACCATCCGGACCTGAGCCTGTGATCGCGATCTCCATGAAAGATAAGGAGGCCGTCCGCACGTTGATACCAAAGATCATCGACGCAGTTGGCTTCAAAGGTGCCAGCCAATTGGCCCAATCTGAGAAGCGCGACGACACTGAACTTGTGACGTATGCAAATGCTATTTCTTATGCGTTCATCGGCAACTTTCTGATTGTCTCTTCTGATGGCAAGGCCGTTCGCCACGTCGTCGATTCATATCTGAATCATCAGACCCTGGCGGGAAACAGCAGTTTCAGGAACTATACGCGCTGGCAACCGCGCCAGGTGTTGGGCCAGGTTTATGTCTCCCCGGCGCTAATGGAGACCTATAGCGGGGTTAGCAAAGACCTTAACTCAATCACGAATGACGCGCTTCGAGATTTCCTCTTGCGGCTAAGCCCGACAGCCGAGCCGGTTACTTACGCGATTTCCAATGAAGGGCTGGGGGCGCTCCACGAGCTGCGCGTTCCCAAGAATCTGGTCTTGTTAATGATCGCGGGAATTGCCAACGAGAGTAATCAGCCTCCGCTGGTGAGAAATGAAGCAATTGCGCAAAGTGCATTGAGAATGCTTGTCAGCGCGGAAGCCACCTATCAAGCAACGACGGGAAATGGAAACTATGGCACGCTCGACCAACTAGTGGGGCAGAGCCTGCTGCCGAAAGATCTGCTACAGCAGTATGGATACAAAATCGAACTAACTATCGTGGGAACAAAATTTGAGGCTGTTGCCGACAAGCCCGTGCAGTGAAGAGATCCTGTCAGAACGGCGAGCAGCAGCGACCCAGTCTCAACTGGGAAGCATGCCCCCGTAGCTGACAGAGGGTTCGCTTAGAGCCGCCGAAGATCAGACCGGGTCGCCACCGCTCGCCGTTCCGACAGGGGTTGGCTCTCTTAGCGGAGGTTATGGATCTGCACCGGCTCCACGTCCTCAGCCAATTCGAAACCGAAAACTCTTGAATAGAAATACAGCTCTCCATCCAAAGCGCGCTTGATGGTCTTTGCCTGTCGAAAGCCATGCTGCTCCCCTTCGAAAGGTACGTAAGCCACGGGAATTCCTTTCGTGCGTAATGCTTGCACCATGACTTCGGCCTGGTTACGTGGCACAACCTTGTCCTCGGTTCCCTGAAAAAAGATTGCCGGGCACGACAGTCGATCCGTGAAATTGATCGGTGAACGCTGGAAATAGATATCCTGCTTTTCCGGATAAGGACCAAATAGCCCATCGAGGTATCGCGATTCGAATTTATGAGTCTCTTTTGCGAGCGCTTCCGCGTCGCTCACGCCATAGTGGCTGGCACCGGCCTTGAAGGTGTCTCGGAAAGTAAGCGCGCAAAGCGTTGTGTATCCTCCGGCGCTTCCGCCGGTGATCATCAAACGGTTGCCGTCGACTTCCCCCTGCGACACTAGATGCCGCGCACCGTTCGCGCAGTCGTCAACGTCCACCACGCCCCACTGGTCCTTTAACCTCTCCCGGTACGCGCGGCCATAACCGGTGCTTCCGCCATAGTTCACATCGAACACACCAATCCCTCTGCTGGTCCAGTATTGAATTGTTAGGCTCAAGGCTGTGGCTGCCGCGGATGTTGGTCCCCCATGGCTCTTCACGAGAAGTGGTGGGCGCTCGCCGTCAGACGCGCGGTAGTCAAGATTCTGAGGCGGATAAAAAAAGCCGTGAGCAGTTAATCCATCTGCGGTGGGGAATTCAATGGCGCGGGGACGGGAAAGATATCCTGTATGAATATCCAGGTTGTTCGACCGGCGCAAGACGTCGAAGGTTCTGGTGTTGAGATCTAGTCTGACAATCGATGGTGGCTCGGCAGGTGAGCCTGCCCGAAACACAGCCTGACCCGGCGCTGCCCGCAAGAAAGTTATGTCCGTGTAGTTGGTATCGATGGGCTGTAATTTCCGAGTGCGACTATCTATCGAGGCCAGTTGGGACATGCCGCGTTCATAGTAAGTACAGATGATCTTGTCTGCTGATTCGAAGCCGTAGTTGCTCATCCCAAAGATCCATTGTGGCACCCCGAGTTCTGAGGTTAATTCAGTAACAGGCTCAATCTCTCCGTCGGCCCGGCGGCGATATAGATTCCACCAACCGTTACGATCCGATACGAAATAAAGCGTGCCGTCGGGGGACCACTCCGGTTGAAATATTGATTCTGTGATGCTGCCGGCAACCCGCTGAGTGTTGGTAATTGAGCCGTCTGCTTGAAAGTCACCCGTCCAGAGTTCAGTGCCATCCCAGGGCATCTGTGGATGGTCCCAAGTAAGCCAGGCGAGTCGGGTACCGTCGGAACTCACGCGTGGTGATGAGTAGAAGTCGTTTCCATAAACCAGCACTTGTTCGCCGTCATTCACACCGTCTAACCCAATGCTCACGAGCGTGTTAACCGCTTCGCGTCCGGCGACTGTATGGTCTTCTCGCACGCAGATCAATCGTCGTCGTTTGGCGTCGACACTAGCATCCGCATAACGCATGTCAGCATCAGGCGTAATAGGTCGGGGCTCCCCGCCAAGGATTTGTTTGTAGAGACGCTGGTCGGCGAAGTTTGAGAAATAGATCACGCCATCGCTCACGACATAATCGCCACCGCCGTATTCATGTACGCGTGTCCGGGCATTGAATGGCGGAGGATTAACATCCGTCGCTGCTCCCGATGCATCAAGTCGCACTATTACATTGCGCCCGCCTTCTGAAGGCCGCATTTCAACCCAGTAAATGTCCTGGCTCGCTATAGTCGGCTGACTAAGCCCCACAGAGCTGCTCACGATCAAGTCGGAGGTAATAGGAGATTTCCAGGACCCAAACGGTGCAATTTTTGGTTCAGGCATTGAGTTTATCTAAGCGGTTCTGGTTGAAAATGAAAATCGGCCAGACGGGAGCATAGACCAAAGTTGCACGACGTGACTCGCAAGTACTGTGCAGCCAGCCAACCACTTTGGGAAAGTTTTGTTACAGCGTCGTTAGGGCTTTGCAAGATAACTGCAACCAAATGCTTTAGGTATGAATCTAGCATGGCCTATCGTTAATTCTCCAGGGGAGAACTGAGATAAAAGCAAGGGCGTCGGTCTTGGGGGAGGTCGGCGCCCTCTCTTTTTCCTACCCACATCCCACTCATCTGAAATCGCTGATTAGGACAACGGCAAAGAAATGCGCCCGGCTCTGCCAGTGAACGTTTTTCCAGTCGATCAGCCGAACGTAGTCTTCGCTAACGAGGGCGGTGGTTTGCATAGTGTGGCCGGGGCGCTCGCGACTCATGTAGTGATGTGGGAGGCGGCGTAGTTCCTCGTAGACCAGAAGCGTCGGCCCTTTTCAAGGGCGGACTCATCTCCCTCGCCCCAAGCGACGAGCAGCCGCGTGATCTCTTTTGGGGAGTGGCTCAGCATGTAATTTGCCGTCGGGGTCTGACTCAAAAAATATCACAACTATACCGCGGCCTCTAATCGTTTCACTCCCGTTCAAAAAAAAAGCTCCGGCGTTGGCGGTTTCGTCTCCGTTCACGCTTTAACGTGTAGAGGATGCAAAGAGACTTGTCCGGGACGCTTTTACGT
>JAIVJP010000439.1 GCA_020199975.1 Acidobacteriota bacterium | reverse complement strand
GCCATTGTGAGATCTCCTTTCATTCTGAGGGAATTACCCAGCCCTGGCAGACTTTGTAAGCAAGGTGGTGATTGATAGTTGTTGGATCAGAAGTGTTTTTACATCGGAAGGTCCTGACAAGTCAATCATGGGTATCGCTCAATACGGGGCGTCGACGCCAGACCGAAATTAAGAGACACTTGCAGACGCTGCCAGACCTGATTCCTATTTTTCATGATCTCAGCAAAAGGTGAATCAGAACTGAACGGCCGCTACTCTCTAACTCGTCCCAGATGCAATCACTTAGATCTACAAGACGGAGCATTATCAGCATCACAACAGAAGAAAGCCCGAAATCTGATAGAAATCCTTTAGATTTCAGTCTACCCTCCCTGAATTTATAGACAAGGGGGCGGCACGTATCTTGCTAGTTCTTTCCAAGGCTGGTTTTGTACCCGTACCCCTCGCTGGATCCTTCAAACACCCTGAGTGTCGCTATTTTCCCGGTTTGACGAGCAACCATGTCTGAAGGCTACAGCGCTGCTAGACCCACTGCTCTAAAGGTGCCGGAGTTTGGTCTGGACCTCTACCGGGAAATCTTCAACCACTCCAATGAGCCGATAGCAATTCTCAGCCCTGAAGGCCACTATGTAGAACAGAACACCGCACACCGGGATCTTTTTGGATATTCGGACGAGGAACTTCTGGGCCAGACTCCGGCTATACATATGGGTCGCGAAGCCTTTGAAAACATCGTTTACGAACTGGCGCAGAAAGGCGTCTACCGCGGCGAAGCAGTAAGTCATACAAAAACAGGTGAGATCCGGCACATTGAGATCTCTGCGTTCACTACCAGCGACGGTTCCGGAGATCCGATTTGTTATGTAGGCATCAAACGGAACGTCACCGAACGAAAGCGAGCCGAAGAAGTACTGCGCCGTAGTGAAGCGGAGCTGACGGATTTCTTTGAAAACGCCGCTATCGGTTTGCACTGGGTGAGCTCCGACGGTACGGTGCTTCGCGCCAACCAGGCCGAACTCGATCTGCTTGGCTACTCGCGAGAAGAGTATATCGGTCGCAACATCGCGGACTTTCATGTCGATCAGGAGGCAATAGAAGACATTCTCAGTCGTCTTCAGGCTGGAGAGGTTTTGAGTGATTATGACGCTAGCCTCCGCTGCAAGGACGGCTCGATTAAGCACGTGCGCATTAATTCGAGTGTGTTCCGCGAGCAAGGAAGGTTTGTACACACTCGTTGCTTTACTCGTGACATTACGGATCGCAGGCAAACGGAGCGCAGGCTGGCACTTCAGTATGCCGTCACCCGCATACTCTCGGAGTCGGCTGACTTCATTGAAAGCGCCCGCAGAATTTTGCAGGTAACGTGCAGGGGACTGGAATGGGATGCCGGCAGTTTGTGGACCATAGATCACGACGCGCAGGTGTTGCGTTGCGTCGATTTCTACGCGGCTCCGACCACCGCGGTCAGTGAATTCGAGAAACTCACACGCAGTGTTGCGCTCAAGAGAGGTGAGGGTCTACCCGGACGCATCTGGGAAAAAGGCGCGCCTGCCAGGATCGATAACGTCCCCGAAGACCCAAACTTTCCGCGGGCGGCAGTCGCCCGGCAAGAAGGTATTAATAGCGCGTTTGGCTTTCCCATACTTCTCGGTGATGAAGTATTAGGAGTGCTTGACTTTTTTAGCATGGAGATCAGGGAACTCGACGATGAACTGTTACAGTTGGCTGCGAGTATCGGGGGACAGATTGGCCAGTTTACGAAACGTAAGCGGGCCGAGGACGAACGCGCCGGGCTACTTGAGCGCGAACGGGCAGCCCGGGCCGACGCCGAGAAGGCCAATCGTCTCAAGGACGAGTTTCTCGCTACTCTCTCCCACGAGTTACGCACGCCTTTGAATGCCGTAATTGGCTGGTCGCGAATGTTGAAATCGGGAAGGCTCGACGAGGACAGCGCCGCCCATGCTCTGGAGGTAATTGAGCGCAATGCCTGGTCACAGAAACAGATTATCGAGGACATCCTCGACGTCTCGCGAGTGATCACCGGCAAACTACAACTGAATCTCGGCCCGGTAGATCTGGTCGCGGTGGTTGATGCAGCTCTCGACGCCGTACGGCCGGCGCTCGAAGCGAAGGCGATCAACATCGAGACCATTATCGAGGCCCGACTGCGGATCGTACCGGGCGACGCCGATCGTCTGCAGCAAGTGATATGGAACCTGCTTTCAAACGCCGCGAAGTTCACCCCCAGTGAGGGAAAAGTGGAGGTCCGCTTGAGCCATGATAGTGCTCATGTACAGATTCAGGTGAGCGATAGCGGTCCGGGGATTGATCCTGCTTTTCTGCCTCACGTCTTTGAGCGATTCCGCCAAGCTGATGGCACCACCACTCGGACATATGGTGGTCTGGGACTTGGTTTGGCAATCGTTCGCCATCTGGTAGAACTTCACGGGGGAATTATCACAGCCGAGAACCGCAAGGACGGTCCTGGCGCAATCTTCACTGTAAAGCTTCGTAAACCCAGTGGCGAACTAAGACCGGAAACTTTGGCCGGCGCGATCACAGCCTTAAAAGACTCAGAACCGGAGCCGCCCAGTCTCGAAAATCTGCGCATTCTCGTCGTCGATGACGAAAGGGACACGTTGGATCTTGTCACAATGGATCTCACTCAGTATGGCGCCACCGTTATTGGAGTTACCAGCGCCGCTGAGGCTTCCCGCCGTGGCTCTGACGGCTTACGCCCGAGTGCAAGATCGCATGCGAGCGATAATGGCCGGGTACAACACGCACGTTGCCAAACCAGTGGAAGCCAATGAACTGGTAACTGTGGTCGCGAGTTTGGCCGGTCGGCTGGGGAAGATCTAAAAGAACTATCCTTACGAAACAGTCCGTCTCTTCTCTGTTAAGATAACAACATGCTGAAACGTTGCGCCTGGCCCAGGACTGATCTGGCAATCGCTTATCATGACCGGGAGTGGGGCGTACCGCTCCATGACGATCGCGGACTTTTTGAGTTTCTCATTCTGGAAGGTGCCCAGGCCGGCCTCAGCTGGGAAACTGTCCTGCAGAAACGTGATAACTATCGCGCGGCGTTTGATAACTTTGACCCCGCGAAAGTCGCAAAGTACAACCCACGTAAAGTGGAGCGACTCTTGGATAATGCTGGCATCATCCGCAACCGCCTGAAGATTGCGTCTGCGATTCAGAACGCCAAGGCATTTATTGCAGTGCAGCAGGAGCTGGGCAGTTTTGACGTGTACCTCTGGCGCTTCGTCGATAACCGGCCGCTAAAACGTAAAAGGGGAGCACCCGTTCCCACGCACACACCTCTATCTGACGCGCTGAGCAAAGACCTGGCGAAACGCGGCTTCAAGTTTGTCGGCTCAACTATCTGCTACGCTTTGATGCAAGCTGTTGGTCTAGTCAATGACCACGATCTCAATTGCTTTCGCTACAAAGAGATTTGGAACAATAGTCAGGAGTGATTATTTATTCTGCTGCCACTGCGGGTAATCCGCGCTATCATGGCTTTGATCTCATTAACTTGTAATACAACAGCCGGAACGTGAAACAGCCAAACGTGAAGGGCAACTAGGATCCATGCCGTGAAAATGCTTCTCTACGTTATTCTCGTAGCGATCCTTCTCGCAACAAGCAGTGCCAGTTATGGCGTCGCAGCGCAGCAGAGCAAGATCAGAGACTACCGTATCGCAAATGAACACCGCATACTTGAAGAGTTTGTGATGTTGCTTTCGATCCCGAACGTCGCGAGCGATCACGTTAACATCCGCAGGAATGCGGCATTAATCATAGAAATGATGAAGCGCCGCGAACTGGAGCCGCGGCTTTTGGAAGCCGGCAATTCAACTGTCCCGCCCGCCATTTACGGCGAATGGAAAGTTCCTGGCGCCACGAGGACCATCATTCTGTACGCGCATTACGACGGACAACCAACCGATCCTAAACAATGGGTCGGCACAATGCCGTGGCAACCCACGCTTCGTTCAGCCGCACTGGAAGCCGGCGGTACTATTCTGTCGATGCCAAAGCCAGGTGTGAAAATCGATCCTGAATGGCGTCTTTACGCTCGCTCCGCGTCGGATGACAAAGCCGGGGTGATGGCTATTCTGACCGCAGTCGACGCACTGAAAGCCCAGGGGATTGCGCCCACTTCTAACGTCAAGTTTTTCTTTGAAGGCGAAGAGGAGGCTGGTTCGTCACATCTCGGCGACATCATTCGTGGCCATCAGGAACTGCTGGAAGCGGACGCCTGGCTCATCTGCGACGGCCCCGTTCATCAATCAGGTCTGAAGCAAGTAGTCTTTGGCGTGCGTGGCGATACTAACGTCGATCTCACTGTCTATGGCGCCAGGCGGCCACTGCATAGCGGCCACTATGGAAACTGGTCACCAAATCCCGCGCTAACTCTGGCGAAACTGCTCAGCTCAATGAAAAATGAGGCGGGACGCGTGACCATTGCCGGCTGGTATGACGACGTTGCGCCCCTGGGCGAAACGGAACGGCGCGCGATTGAGGAGGCGCCGCAGTATGATAAGGAACTCAAAATCCAGCTCGGCCTGGCGCGAACAGAAAATGCGGGTAAGAGCTTGCTCGAGTTGATCAACGAACCTTCGCTCAATATTAACGGGATGAGTAGCGGAGACGTCGGTGCGCTCGCTCGCAACGTAATTCCGACCACGGCCAGCGCTGTGCTGGATCTTCGTCTCGTAAAAGGAACCGATTATCAACGCCAGGTCGAGCGTTTGATCGCTCACATCCGCAAGCAGGGGTTCCATGTCATCGATCATGACCCGACGGATCAGGAACGGCTCACAAGACCCTTGATCGCCAAAGTTGTTCACCGCGATGGAGGCTACAACGCGGAGCGGACGCGCATGGATTTGCCGGTGGCGCTCTCCGTTATTGCCGCCGTGCAGGCCACCTCGGCAAAACCTATCGTGAAGCTGCCGACCTCGGGAGGCAGTCTGCCCCTGTCGATCATTACTAATAACCTCCGCACTGTAACCATCACGGTACCCATTGCCAATTACGACAATAATCAGCACGCCGAGAACGAAAACATCAGATTGCAAAATTTGTGGGACGGGATTGAAACCATGGCCGCACTCATGACGATGCCTTCCGCAAAGAAGCCGGAGCCGTAACCCAGTCGGCAGGAGGCAGGATAAAATCGACCGGCGATCCGCCTCTTCCTCCCGCCGTCTGCCTCCTAACTCCTAACTCCTGACTCCTTACTCCTG
>JAIVJP010000288.1 GCA_020199975.1 Acidobacteriota bacterium | reverse complement strand
ATGCAGACCTTTCGACGCCAATTACTGAGACCCCAAAATTGGTAGAACCGATCCTTCATGGGGAATGTGATTTCGCATTCGGCTCCCGGGCTCTGGACCGAACTCTGATTGGTGTGCATCAACCCTGGCGGCGAGAGCAAGGTGGTCGGGTTTTCAATCTTATCGTACGTCTGGCCACTGGGCTTCCCTTCTGGGACACTCAATGCGGCTTCAAAGCTTTTCGAATGAGCGTAGGTCGACCGATCGTTGAAGGCGCGACCGTTGACCGCTTTGGCTTCGATGTAGAACTCCTCTACATCGGTTATCGAGCCGGGCTGCGGCTCAAAGAGGTGCCGGTTCGTTGGGATCATTACGAAGGAAGCAAGGTAAACCTTGCGAGTGACAGTGTGAAGATGCTTGGAGAGGTGGCTTTGATCCGACAACAAGCCCGCCGGGGAATCTATGACAAGGCGATAAGAGCCACCAGGGATTCGACGGTCACAGTGATAAGCTAACGAATTAGATGATCGCCCGCCTCAACGTCAACATCGACCACGTCGCAACGGTGCGGCAGGCCCGACGTGCGCCTGAGCCAAGCATCATCGCCGCGGCAATGATTTGTGAACAGGCAGGCGCCGATGGCATCACGGTCCACCTGCGCGGTGACCGCCGTCACATTCAGGATAATGATCTGAGAACGCTGCGCGACGCCGTGGCGACCTATTTGAACCTGGAAATGGCGGCCACCGAAGAGATGTTGAAAATCGCGCTTGAACGCCGCCCGGACGCTGTGACGCTTGTGGCTGAGAATCCGAACGAGATAACCACCGAAGGCGGATTGGATGTCAAAGCAAACATGTCAATCGTGCGAGCTACGGTGGGTCGCTTGCGGCAGGCCGAGATTCTCGCGAGTCTGTTCATAGATCCAAATCCCCCTCAGATCGAGGCTGCTCATGCTGTAGGTGCGCAGCAGGTAGAGCTATGTACCGCGGTCTATGCCGACACCACACTCGGTGGGCGTGGCATTCACGGTGAGGGTGCACTCCGTGCAGGGCAGGAACTGCGAAGGCTGAGCGAGGCAGCCGCACTCGCGTCACAGTATGGTTTACGGGTTGCGGCTGGACATGGTCTGACCTATCGCAACGTCGGCGCAGTCGCCGCAATTTCTGAGATTACGGAATTCAACATAGGTCACAACATCGTATCGCGGGCAATTTTCAGCGGGCTCGATCGAGCTGTGCAAGAGATGCGTGAGGCCATCAGTGCCGGCAGTCTGCCAAGCGGACAACAGGCAGGATAGCAGGAAACTTTTTAATCTGTTGGTTAGTTGCCGGATTTTCCGGTAGCAAGTTGCAGGCGGACGAGCGAACGTTCGAGTTTCACGCGGGCCTGCTCAAAATCTTCTTCAGTCCCAGTCCAGGAACTCAGACGCTTTTCGACATGCTCGCGAGCCAATCGAGCGCGAGCGGCCTCGATTTCCTCTGGCCGCTCCGCAATCTCGGCCAGCACCGAAACGTGATCATCTCTCACCTCAAGAAAGCCTCCCGAAACATGTAATTGAGAAGTCCGGGCGTTCTGCGTGTACGAGAGGACACCGGTCTGGAGTTGAGAGATCAAGGGCGTGTGACCAGGCAGAATGCCCAGCTCGCCACCCAGGCCGGGGACGACCACCATGTCCACCGCTTCGGAAAGCACGCGGCGTTCGGGTGTTACTACTTCTAGTTGAAGTTGAGCCATATTCAATTAACGAGACGGGGGCGATGGGGCGACCGGGAGACGGAGTGAAACTACGAACTTGCCCGAGACATCTCCCTGTCGCCCCGTCAAACCGTGCCAGACACGGGGACGGGGAGAACCGGCGCCGGGGTGAACTAACAAAGTACCTCCACACATCTCCGTTTCACCCCGTCTCCCCTCCTCCGTGTCGCTTTTTATCCACCGGCGACTGTCTTAGCCTTTTCAACCGCTTCTTCAATTGTGCCTACCATGTAAAAGGCCTGCTCAGGAAGGTCGTCGTGTTTGCCGTCAACGATTTCGCGGAAGCCCTTGATGGTGTCCTCCAGTTTGACGTACTTTCCTTCCAAGCCCGTGAATTGAGCGGCAACAAAGAACGGCTGCGAGAAGAACCTCTGAATCTTGCGCGCTCGGGAAACGATCAGCTTGTCTTCGTCTGAAAGCTCGTCCAGACCCAGAATCGCGATAATGTCCTGAAGATCTTTATAACGCTGCAGAATGCGCTTCACGTCTTGTGCGGTGTTGTAATGCTCCTCGCCCACGTGGCGGGGATCGAGAATGCGCGAAGACGAGGCGAGAGGATCCACTGCCGGGTAGATTCCCAGCTCTACGATCTGCCGCGAGAGCGCTGTTACGGCATCAAGGTGAGCAAATGTAGTTGCCGGCGCCGGATCGGTGTAGTCGTCCGCCGGAACATAGACCGCTTGAATTGAGGTGATTGATCCGGTCTTCGTGGAAGTAATGCGTTCCTGCATTTCGCCCATCTCCGACGCGAGGTTTGGCTGATAACCCACCGCCGAAGGCATGCGGCCCAGAAGTGCCGACACTTCCGAACCCGCTTGGGTAAAGCGAAAGATGTTATCGATGAAGAGCAGCACGTCCAAGCCTTGATCGCGGAAATATTCGGCCACTGTTAGCCCCGAGAGGGCCACGCGTAGACGGGCGCCCGGCGGTTCCGTCATCTGTCCGTAAATTAGCGCCACCTTCGACTGTTCCAATGCCTTCATGTCGACTTTGGTCATGTCAAACTCACCCGTGTCGTGCAGGTGTTTGTTGAACGTGTCGCCAAACTGGATAACTTCCGACTCTACCATCTCCCTTAGCAGATCGTTTCCTTCCCGAGTTCTCTCGCCCACGCCCGCGAAAACTGAGAAGCCGGCACGAGCCTTGGCGATGTTGTTAATCAACTCCATCACGATCACTGTCTTGCCCACGCCTGCGCCTCCGAACAGGCCAATCTTGCCACCGCGTACAAACGGCTGGATAAGATCGATGACCTTGATGCCCGTCTCAAACATCTGCAGTTCGGTGGACTGTTCCTGGAAGGTGGGAGCGTGGCGATGGATGGGATAACGCTCGGTATGCCTGACGTCGCCGAGATTGTCGACAGGCTGTCCGATTACGTTGAGTACCCGACCGAGAGTTCCCTCGCCAACAGGCATCGTAATCGGTCCGCCCGTGTCGATCGCTTTCATGCCGCGCACCATGCCATCGGTCGCAACCATCGACACCGTGCGCACGCGGCCTTCGCCGAGATGCTGCTGCACTTCAGCAATGACGTCGATAGGGGTAGGGACTTCGAAGCCCTCAGAAACTATTCTTAGCGCCTGATATATCGGCGGGAGGTGGTGCTCCTCAAACTCGACGTCGACAACCGGACCAATAATCTGCACAACGCGACCGGCGGTTTGGCCGTCGTTGCTTACATTTGCAGTAGGCGTAGCCATACTATCTTTGAACTCCTCTTTCGAGCCCGTGAAGGCGCAACTTTTGGCAGGATGAAAAGCCAGACAAGATAACATACACGCCAAACTCGCGCCAAATGTCATTGATTGAGATTGACGGTGGAGCGCGGGCATCTTGCCCGCATGAGCGTGAATCGCGAAAGAATAGTAGGCGCTAATACCTTGCCATAAAAACAGGCCACGTTCCACACCACAGCGGGCAAGATGCCCGCGCTCCAAGCTCAGATAGTTGAAACTTAACTTGTACTAGTATCGTAGTACAAGTAAGAAGTGAGCCCGATGTTCTACATCAATTCGGCCGATGCCACCCCGCTTTATGCGCAGCTTACGCGGGCCATTCAGTTCGCGATTGCCACTGGAAAACTGAGAATCGGCGAGCAACTACCGACGGTCAGGCAGATGGCTGTGGACCTTAAGATCAACGCCAATACTGTGGCCAAGGTCTACGCCGAGCTGGAGCGGACAGGCATAGTTGAAACGCGGAGGGGAGTAGGGACATTTGTATGCGCCCGCCATTTCGAGGCGAAGCAGCAGCGGCAGCACGAGCACGAGTTGCGTGATTTCGCTGAGCGCGTCATCGCTGAGGCTGGAGCCATGGGCTTCTCCCTCGATGATCTTGTTGACCAACTTCAAAGCAGGCGCAAAAAGGAGCTAAAGAAATATGTCTGACGATACCAGATTCGTTGTGAGTCGAAGCAGTCTAACTACGGCGAATGTGCCGCGCGCTAACATCGTGGCGGTAATGGCTTTTGTTTCGCCGGTCGCCCTCGGTGTTTTAGCCTCGTTCTTGTTATGGAATCCGATCGGTCTCATAGTCGGGGTCATTCTCGGATTTCTGGCGGCGCAGGCGCCCAAGGTCGCTAAACAGTGGGAAAGTGCGGTGGTACTGCGATTGGGGAAGTATATCGGCCTCAGGGGTCCGGGTCTGTTTTGGATCATCCCGTTCGTGGATACCATTGCGGCCTGGGTTGACCAGCGCGTGATTACGACCAGCTTCGCCGCTGAAGAAACGCTAACCTCGGATACGGTCCCGGTTAATGTTGACGCGGTACTCTTCTGGATGGTCTACGATCCGGAGAAAGCGGCGCTGGAAGTGCAAGACTATCCGCAGGCGGTGAGTTGGGCCGCTCAGACCGCGCTACGCGATATTATTGGCAGGACCTTTCTGACAGACTTGCTCCGAGGCCGCGAGCGGATAGAGGAAGAGCTACAGAAACTGATCGATGAGCGCTCGAATCCTTGGGGCGTAACTGTTCAGTCGGTGGAGATGCGCGACGTGATCATTCCGGCGGCGCTGCAGGATGCCATGTCACGAGAAGCTCAAGCTGCGCGCGAGAAACAAGCCCGCATTATCCTGGCACAGGCGGAAGTGGAAATCGCAAGTATGTTTGACACTGCCTCCGAATCGTACCAGGACAATCCCACAGCGTTGCACCTGCGCGCAATGAATATGCTTTACGAGGGTCTGAAAGAGAAAGGTGCGCTCATGCTCGTGCCGAGCACGGCAGTTGAATCAATGGGTATGGGCGGGCTGATCGGCGCGGCCGCATTGCGCCAGCGCAAGCTCACTGGTGCGGAGGGCCTTCCCGAAGATCCAGAATGAGAGTTGGTCGCGGGGGCACCGCGCATAGTTCCCGAGCAAGTAAAAGCCCCAGCGCATCCCGGAAGCGATGGGGCTTTTGGTCACAATTGGGAAATGCTAGATCTTTTCTTCAGGGTCGATTCGGATCTTCATACGTTGGAGCACCTGCACGTCTTCATCTGTAAGATTAAGCGCCCCTTCATTCTCTGCTTCGTCAGCGGCATGAGGACGCAATCCGATCTCAAGGCGCAACGTCAGTTCCATCTCGTAACCCGCGTCTCGCAAACGCTCAATCGCATCTGCGACCTTCGAGGAGTTTTCCACGGACTCGTTTATCGCGGTTCCTATCTCGCGTACAATCTCTTTGGCGTCGTCGTCAATTTCCAAATTCAACTGCCTTTCGAATGCAGAGGCGTTCTGTTTCAAATGTTAGAGATTCGTATTGGATATGCTACGCGACCCAGACAAGGAGGGTCAACTTGAAGTAATGGGCTGCGGATGGCCTTTTTATGTCGATCCGCTTGAAATCGGCTCCGCCGTCAACTATCTTAGTGCCGCAGTCACTCAAAAAGCTTAAAACGATCATCCCAGAAGGAGGGATAACTCTAAATGCCTCAAGTTGGCGACACGGCCCCGGATTTCGAGCTGCCGAGTAACCTTGAAAAAGGTAAGAAGGTGAAACTTTCGGACTTCCGAGGCAAGAGCAATGTGGTGCTGGCGTTTTACCCACTGGCCTGGACCCCGGTTTGAACGGGCCAGATGCCTGCGTACGAGGCCGACCTCGAACGCTTTAAAGGCTACGATGCCCAGGTACTGGGCATATCAGTTGACAGCGTACCTTGTAATACCGCGTGGGCTAAGAGTCTGGGAGGACTCTCCTACGACCTCTTAAGCGATTTCGAGCCGAAGGGTGAGGTGGCACGAAAGTTTGCAGCGTATCGAGACAAAGACGGCATTAGCGAACGCGCGCTGTTTATTGTGGACAAGGAAGGCAAGATTGCTTTCAAAGACATCCACGACATTTCGGATCAGCCGGACAATGAGGAGCTGTTTGAAGTTTTGCGCAAGTTATAAGTATTAGGAAATGCCAGATGTTGGGTAGTCCGCGGGTACTCGCATCTGGCATTTTTGTTCGGGCAAGCCCTTATGACTTCAGCCTGCACGGATAACTCGCCATCACCGGTTGGGTAGCACAAGGTTCGTAGCACATAGTCATGTCAATTTCCAGAAAGTGTGTTCCTTTCACCCCGTTTGAAGGTGAACTCGCAAGAAGCACCATCGCTATTGTGACGGCAGGAGGGGTTCACCTCAATGAGCAGGAGCCTTTCAACATCGCCGACGAGTTGGGAGACCTAACTTATCGGATCATTCCTGAAGACGTCGATTCTTCCCAGCTCCACGTTACCCATCATCATTATGACCACACCGACGCTGACAAAGACATCAACGTCGTGTTTCCGATTGACGTGCTCCGAGATCTGCAAGCGCAGGGGTTTATTAAAGGCATTGCGAAGAAGCACGTCGGCTATATGGGCTACACCATGCAGCTCAAGGCGATGTACGAAGGCACGGCCCGAGAGATTGCCAATGAGATCGATAAAAGCTCGCGCGCTGACGCGGTGATTCTTACCGGTGGTTGACCAAATGTTTGCCACCGCACGGTCGTAGCGGTCCAACGAGAGATTGAGATGAAGGGAATACCAACCGTCCTAATTACCGTAAGTCCCGAAGTTTCAGCGCAGATGCGGCCACCGCGAGCGCTGTATCCGAAGGGGTTTAAGATTGGCAATAGTATGGGCGGTCCAGGCATGCGCGAGCTCCAAGGTCAGGTACTGCGAGAGGCTCTCACGCTTTTGGGCGAAAACACGAGACCGGGCCAAGTTATTACGCGTGAGTATCCGGCTTATAGGGAATATCACGAACCTCCCCGCGTAAGGAATTAATTACAAGTCTCATGTACAAGACTGTTGGAATCCTGACCGGTGGAGGTGACGCTCCGGGTCTGAATGCCGTGATTCGTGCCGTGGTGAAAACCGCCACAGGGCAGTTTGGCATGAGGGTCATCGGTATTGAGGACGGGTTTGAAGGGTTATTGGGCGAAACCAGGACTCGTCCGCTCTCCCAGTTAGACGTGCGAGGTTTGTTGCCACGCGGCGGAACCATTCTAGGTACTCGCAATCGCGGGAGATTCGTAGAACACACGGCAGGAGGTTTGGCCACCAGCTCGAAGGAGGTCTACCACGAGGCGGTAAACAACCTCTCTCGGCTGGATATTGACGCGCTGGTTGTTCTGGGTGGTGAAGGCACGTTAACGATTGCCGCTGAGTTTGATCGAATCGGAGTTCCAGTAGTTGGCGTTCCCAAAACAATCGATAACGATCTGGCATGCACCGAGTTGACGTTTGGTTTTGTGACGGCCCTGGATATTGCCACGGAAGCGTTGGATCGTCTACATACCACGGCTGAATCCCACGACCGCGTCATGATTCTGGAAGTCATGGGGAGAAACGCCGGCTGGATTGCCCTGCATTCTGGTATTGCTGGGGGCGCTGATGTAATCCTGATTCCGGAGCTACCTTTCTCAATGGACTTGGTGGCCGACAAGGTTCGGGCGCGCGATCTGGGTGGATCGAATTTCAGCATCATCGTCGCTGCGGAAGGAGCCGTGGAGGCTGGACACGAGCAGATCTTTCAGGACAGCGGGGACAAGGAGCATGCGCCTCGACTCGGTGGAATAGCCCAATACTGCAGGACTCAACTGGAAGGCATAACTGGCAAGGAGACTCGATGTGTGGTGCTGGGGCACTTGCAGCGGGGCGGCAGACCAAATGCATTCGATCGAATGTTGGCAACCACCTATGGGGCTCATTCAGTCCGCGCTCTGGCCGAAGGGAAACACGGTACCATGGTTGCGCTTCAGGCAGGTAACGTGGTCACTGTTCCCATTTCTGAGGCGGTGGCGAATGTCAAAACCGTACCTGCAGATGGTCAGATGGTAAGAACGGCGCGCGACACAGGAATTTCATTCGGCGCCCTTGACGAGAGCAAATACCACGTTTCTACCAAGCTCTATTGCGCGTAACTAATCCCCATAAGGCGAGGGCGTAGAAAGCGAGTTCTAGTTGGCGGATATTAAAGAAAAGCTTCAGTCAGAATTAGACGAGCTGGAGTCAGAATTACACGTGCACCTTCCCAAGGAGATTAAGCGCGCACTTGAGTTTGGCGATTTGCGTGAGAACTCTGAATATCGCGCTGCCCTTGACCGCCAAAACATGGTCAAGGCCCGCATTGTGGAATTGCGCCACCGAATTAGCGAAATTGCTTCAATTGATATCAACCGCGTGCCGCGAGACAAAGCGTCCTATGGCTCTACGCTGATCCTTTTCGACTCCGAACGCGATGAAGAGGTGACTTACCGGTTGGTTACGCCGGAAGAGAGCGACCCGCAGCAAGGGCTCATCTCCACAACCTCGCCGGTGGGTAGAAGTTTGATGGGTAAAACCGAGGGTGACCAAGTCGTCGTCCGGACGCCCGCCGGCGCACGAACCTTCGAAATCAGACGGATGTCCACGCTCCACGACGAGATCGAAAACAAGTCCTGAGGGGGGCGATCGCCCTCTCGAAGGACCGCGGTGCGATTGCGTTCGATCCCACCTGCGGGTACGGTCGCGTGCTGGATCTTGAAGTCCACAACCCGGGTCTTCGCCCTCGAACTCACTGGTACAGGAACATGGCGAAATCATGGCCGAGTATGGCAATATTTCGGCACTTAGAGTCGGGGCGGGAGTTCGTGTGCTGGCAAATCACTTGGGTCAGTCGGAGCGGCATAAGGTTCAAATTAGGACACTACTCGGTCAAGCTGAAACTTGACAGAGCGGGCTTCCAGAACTAGACTAACCCCACTTGAAACAGTTGTCTGGAAGGCTGTACTCGGGTTTCCCTAATACTCGGGAAGACTTGGGAGCAGAGTCAAAACACTAAGACTCTCTACAGTATTACACGGTGCACGTACGTCACCGCTTCCGATTATAGCCGGAGCTTTCCGGCGTCGTCCGTCGCCCCAACCGGGCAGTCAGCAGGGCAGTCCGGGCTGGGGCGATGTCGTGTACGGTCCCCTTTCAATTTCTCACCGGCCCCCTACTTCACATAAATTGGATTAGAAAGAATCCAGGGTTTCTCGCTGGCCGACCCCGGGAGCTGGGGCAGATAAAGCTCGACCCGGTAACTGCCACGCTCAGTTACAGTGAATTCCTTCCTGTTTAGTCCGCTCTCAGTCTGAATTGCGTTGCCATCTCGCCGTAAGACGATGCGGCTGGAAATGGGAGCCGTCACGTTTAGACGGATTTCACGTTCGAGTGTGATCTCATCACCCTGAATCCTGGTCTCGTTTAAGCTTGAACCGGTAAACCGAAACCCCGAGGAATCGGAGAATAGATCAAAACCAATAAAACAGTGGCCGGCAGCAAGAGCTTCTCGCAAGGTCTCGGCATCAAGGATGCTGCCATTTGGAATGAGTACGTGGACCCTGACCAGTCGAAAACTTCTTTCATAAGGGTCGAGCTTCAGCCCCAGCAAGGTGTCTCCCGAAGTGTCATTGAGTACGAGGCCGACGTTTGCGTGAGCGTCGTTTCCGGCGACCGCAACCAGCCTTTGTTTTCTGGTCGCAATTGCACTGTCCCAGCGTCGCAAACTCTCAGCCGGTCGTTTATAAAAAGCGGCAAACAAGAGATCGGGATAACTACGGTACGACCAAAGTCCATCGAAGAACATTACGATTGGATTTATTTCTCGCGCGTTGGTGTAAACATTATAAACCTCCACTCCGTCGTAATCGGCTGAATCCCAGCTCTTGAATTCCTCGGGGTAGGCAACAAACACCGTCGCGTTCCTATCTTTCGCCTGAGTGACGACTTGCTGAGTTGAGTGCTGGTCCGTCTCGGCGGCGGATCCATTTCCCGGTATAACCAATAGGCGGTCTGCCTGAGCCGTGGTGACTTCATTGCCATTGATAAATAGAACGCCGGCATGAACTCCCTTCAAAGTCATCTCAGCAGTGCTGAAATTCTTCGACGGGTGCTCAGTCATAACGACGAAGTCCAATTGATTCGACTTAGCGGCCGCGATGATTTCGTCGAAGTTTCCGGTGCTATGTCCGCCGAGAAATGAATGGACATGCATCGCGCCTTTGTACTCAACGAAGTCGTCCTGAATTGCGACGCGTTGAGAGTTCGTTTGCTGAATTGCAACATTGAGGTTCCTCAGTTTGTAACGGCGATAGGCGAAGGGGATCTGCGAGAGCAGGATCAGTATGAGCAAGAGCAGTAGGAGCTTCTTCCAGGGCTTCATAGGGACAGGACTCACACGAAGCTTTCAATCTCGAAATCAACTGAGGCCACGCGCTCGCTAATGCTTGTACCCAGGTTTGCGACTTTAATGTGTGCGGGATGAATGGTGTAGGCTTCGAGCCCCGCGCGATCGTGAAAGACAGCGACCAGCCCCGTATCGTAAGAGCGCGGCAGACGCAGCACGTCGAAGCCAACTGACAGGCTCACGATCTCGGGGATGGTACCAACCAGCGCGCGGAGAAGACCCACGTGCTCCTCCCAAACTTCCTGTTCAATATCCACCCGATACTTCCAGATAACGATGTGTGTCAGCATAGGTAATCTCAAGGATGAAGGCGGAAGGATGAAGGATGAAAAGGTAAGCGCGAGGTGTGGCTT
>JAIVJP010000149.1 GCA_020199975.1 Acidobacteriota bacterium | reverse complement strand
GAGTACTAGCTGTTCGGTATTACCGTCGCCGGATTTTTCCTTTGCTTGACCCATCGTCACCGGGGACAGGGCATAGGCCAGGCCAACGCAAATGATGATTCGTTTCATAGTCTAAACTCCTCAGGGAATGGTACTTAAGGTCGTTAAGGCTACTTCGACCGCGAGCATCCAGCCAAAAGCGCTCGGGAGAGCTACTTTGTTGGCTTTGGCGGGGTTTGCCAAAGCACGTTGATGATCTTCCACTTGCCGTCATACTTTGCCAGATGAATGTAGTCGATGCCCCACACGGCAGTCAGCTTCGCGCTCGCGGTTTGGTCAGAAATGTCATACACGACCACATCTTTGGGTGCGTCCTTGGGAACGTGCCCGTCCTTGTTGTAGTTCTTTGATAGTTCGACCAACTGTGGGAAGGTCATTGTGTGAGGGCTATAGACCGTCTCACCCTTCTTAATGAAAAACCCTCGCTTGGCCAGATCAGGATGTATGCTTTTCTCAATCCTTGTCGGGCTGATTTCATAGACGCCTTCAACGTAATCCAGGACCGCCTGCTTGACGGCCTCTTGTTCCCCAGTGGACTGGGCTGGAAGGACCACCGGCACCGCCATCATGAATAGGACAAATAGAACAGAGAGTACTTTCATTTTATGCCTCCACTTAATTGAAATTTAGTAACAACAGCCAAAACTGCACCCAAGAGCGGAATTGCTAAGCGTGCGACCTGGTCGAATGCTTGAAACTTATGGAGTGCGCCCGGCAGAGCGAAGCGGCGACGGCGCTTTGTGTCTGCTTCTCGCCCGATACATCAAAGCGGTGTCGCGCTGCGCTTGCCGCCGCACTCCAAAGAGTTGAGGGCCAGCCCGGTTGCCCTGCCCACCGGTTCTGGTGTCGCCAAAGTCCTCCGGGTTAAACTGCACTGATATCCCTCAAATGTTTGATTGTTCGCTCTCGAAAGTAGAGGAACAATGGCAAACCCGAAGACACACCAAACAACAGATTGCAGAGAACGTAGCACCATAAGTTCTTCAAGCCACGCCGCCTGCCTTCGGAAAAGACAAACAGCCAAAGGACGAATGAGGAGACAAACACGTCAATCCCGAAGGCTGAGGACACTTGACTCTGGAAAAGCTGTCGGAAGAACAAAGGCATGTCAAACCCGTGAGTCATCAGAAACGGAACAAAGAAGCAGAGGGGAAGAACTGTGCCCAGAATGGCCGCGATCAAATATAACCACTGCATCTTTGGTCCTCCCAGATACTTCCCGACGATCTAAACAGGATCACCATAATCCAGGCCAGCGTAACGGTAGCTGAGTTGATCCGTCGGAGGTGTTTACGTCAACCAGAACTCCCAGCCAAGGCTTGTGATGAAGAGTATTTACGCATGAAGAACCTTTCTAATCGAATTAAACAACTTGATGATTGCAGAAAAAGCGCTTCACGAGGGAGTCGGGTTACTATCAGGCCAGCTCGGCAACACTTACAGTATTCGGCCGTGCGAAATGCTGCGGCATGTTGCTGAAGCACGCTGTTTCATTTTTTCAATGGCGGCAACCTGCCCTTAAGTGCTCCGGGCCAAATTACATCCGGACTAACTGGGTCAGCCTGATCGGGCCCCAGTCGGTCCGGGTCAATCTTTGCAAAAACGAAATTCTCCGGGGCCACCGGGACTCCTGCGAGGCGCCTCAGCATTGCCAACTGGCCCGCATGTGTCATGGCATCGGCAAACGGGCCCTGTATTAACTGTTCCGGCGACATCTCTTGCAGCAAAGGCGTGCCAACCTCGAGATTTCTGGCAAGATCCTGAAGCATTCTGTGGAAACGTAAGATCTCATCCTCTAGCGACGGCAGCGGATCCGGCTTGTATCGACCTCCAACGAAAAAAGTAAGGGCATAGCCAAGCACGCTTGTCATATGACGAACGAGTTCCGCGGGAGTGCGTACGCCCTCGGCAGCTCTGAAGGAACCGAAGTCGCTCGGGGCGCCTCGTAACGCTTTCTGTGTGCGATAGGCAAGCGCCGCCAGGAAGTGTCGCAGCAAAACTCTTTTCTCATCCATAGTGGGTTAAGTTTGAGCTCAGATTAAATGTATTTTCGAATCCCGAAAGGATTTAAGTCAATAGCCGGGCGAGCTTTGCGACGCCCACGGAGAATCGGAGAATAGATTCCTGACCCTGGAAGGGTCAAACAGAGCCCGAAGTGTGACCCTTTCAGCATCCGACATTTTTTCGTCTAGCCGTGGCCGTCGCGCAAAGCTCGCCCACTGCCATTAACTTAGATCCTTCCGGGTCCAGATTGCCGACGGAAAGCATTCGTACCAGTTTCCTGGCCCAGTCCAGAAGGAGGCCATGACCACTCCCTGGTCCAGCCAATATAACAACGATTGGTGAGAGTGAAAGCTTTGCATAATCGCGACCTGCGCGAAGGCTTGGGTGCGGACTATCTTCCCTACGCACTCGCCAGAAAGTATCCGAACGCGGGCAAAGATTGTGCATGGCAGTATGTGTACTCCTTCAGCGAAGCTTAGCAAGGACCCGATTTCGGCTGAGACGCGGCGGCATCATGTGACTGAATCAGTCGCGCAACGCTCGCCCACGGCTATTGACTTGAATCCCTTCGGGATGTGTTTTCTTCAGTAACGGAGGCAAGGTCAGGGCTTGGCGACTTCATCTATCGCGGCGTCCGGAAGATGCCACTTGACTCGGGTATAGGCAATGCGAAACCCGTTCCGCTCGGCGTTACGCTGCGACCCGCTGCCTGGTAGCGCTCCCATCATAGCAATATCACAGCCTTGTTGGGCGGCATAACGCAAACGACCCTCAAGCAAAGCAAGTTGTGCACCTTGCTTCCG
>JAIVJP010000148.1 GCA_020199975.1 Acidobacteriota bacterium | reverse complement strand
GCCGGAAAGTGCTCCCATAATGCAGAACACGGCGAGGACGTGCTTGCGTATATTTATTCCCGAGAGACGCGCCGCGTCTGGATTACCGCCGATGGCATACAGATAACGTCCGAATGTCGTGTTTTGAGTAATGAAAGCACCCGCCAGCGCTATTGCCAGAAAGATAATTACGGGATTTGGCATTCCAGCACGAAGACCTGGCTCGATCTCGTACGAGTTCATCATGTAGACGAAACCAACGATGACCGCACACGGTAGAAACACACGTCCTAGCGTGGCGCCGACAGATGTTGCTTCAAGTTTATGACGCCGGCGCGCGCGATTGCGTGAAACGTTTAGGAGAATAATTCCGGCGACAGCTATGGCGGCAATTATCCAACCGACTGTTGGTCCAACATAGTGCTGTCCGATTGCCTTAAAAGCCGGGAGTTGGATCGGAATCGTTTCTCCTTTGCTCAATCCTAGTATTACGCCCCGCCAGGCAAGCAGACCGCCTAGAGTAACAATGAAAGCCGGGATGTTGGCGTATGCTGTTAGCGCTCCCTGCATCGCTCCAATCGCAACTGCGACGCCGACCCCTGCCGCTAATGAGGGAACCAGGCCCCAACCTAGCCAACCCTGGGCCATCGCCGCGATCCCCCCGGCAAGTCCGACCACTGAACCCACGGAGAGATCGATCTGGGCGGTCACGATCACCATTAGCATTCCCACGGCGAGTATGCCGGTCACAGCGGTTTGACGCATCAGGTTGGAAAAGTTACGCGGGCTTAGGAATATCTGGTCGGTCGACCAGTGGAAAAAGATCCAAATGGCAATCAACGCAAACAACATCGTATACGCACGAAGCACATCAGTTGAGATTTTGAACCTACCGATCTTCGTCTGCTGAGCAACCTCGGGTTCGGCGTCGTTAGAAACGAAGTCCGAAGTGGCGGCAGGACTATCTCTGATGGGGTCGTTTGCGTCAGTGTTCATTGATTCATCGCCGAGCGGCCACGCCGCATCCGTGCGGAAGGCTTTCCCTTACCGGCCAACTCTAGAATACTGGAAGGGCTATGCCTCGACTATAAAACGGGAGGCGAAGCCTCCATAAATTAGTGTTCACACGACGGAAAGGCAAAGCCTTTCCGCACGGCCGGCGGCAAAGCCGCGCTCTCAGCGTTTCCGGATCAAGCAGCTCGCTGCAACTCACCCGTGGCACATGCCATTACCCTCTCAGGTGTGGCAGTAGCTCGTGTGAACTCACCCGTCATTCGTCCTTCATGCAATACGATTACTCGATCGGACAGTCCGAGCACTTCCGGCAATTCTGAGGAAACCAAAACAATGGCAAGTCCGCTGCGCGCGAGTTTGTTGATTTGCGCATAGATCTCTTGCTTTGCCCCAACGTCGACGCCACGAGTCGGCTCATCAAGGAACAACACCCGAGGATTCGTCAAGAGCCATTTTGCGAGCACCACCTTCTGTTGGTTGCCACCCGAGAGTGTACCGGCGGCAGTGAATACTGAGTTTGCCTTCACTCGCAGGTCTTTCATTGCGCGCTCGCCTGCCGCCGCTTCCGCATCGATGCTGGTAATAAAACGACCGGAAATCTGACGCAGACCCGCTAAAGTCATGTTGTTGAGAATCGTCTGGTCCATCATTAGCCCGAAGCGTTTCCGGTCTTCCGTAACAAAGCCCAGACCGTATTTAATTGCTTTGGCCGGACTGGTAATGTTTACGCGCCGGCCTTCGATCTCGATGTCGCCAGAGA
The DNA here is from genome assembly GCA_020199975.1 of Acidobacteriota bacterium. Classification (GTDB taxonomy): domain Bacteria; phylum Acidobacteriota; class Blastocatellia; order Pyrinomonadales; family Pyrinomonadaceae; genus PSRF01. The sequence goes on along the minus strand of JAIVJP010000148.1, from coordinate 1,097 downwards.
TGCGACCAAAATGCGCGCCAAAGATTGCCATCAATAGATCGCTCCGGCCGGCCCCCATCAGTCCCGCGATCCCTAAAACTTCTCCACGTCTGACAGAGAAGCTCACGGCCTTAACCAATTTCTTTCCAGCTACGGCTGGGTCCTCAACCGAGATATCGCGCACTGCAAACACAACCTTGCCCTGGTCGTGATCGACTACTGGGAAGATGTCACCCACTTCGCGGCCCACCATGCGCGCGATCACTTGGGCCTGATTGGTATCGGCCGTGGCACTGGTTCCTACAGTTCTGCCGTCCCGCAGGACGGTAATCCGATCGCTCACACGGAAAACTTCGTGCAACTTGTGAGAGATGTAGATCATGCCGACGTCACGCGCTCGTAGTTTGTCGAGAATTCCAAACAAGGTTTCGACTTCGGTATCGGTGAGGGCAGCTGTGGGTTCGTCGAGCACGAGAATCCGAGCATCGTGTGAGAGGGCCTTGGCTATTTCTACCAACTGCTGCTGGCCGATTCCGAGATTGCCAATCGGTGTGTGCGGATCGACTTCAAGGTGAACTTCTTTGAGTATTTCCTGGGCGCGACGATACAATTCCTCACGACGAATTACACCAAAAATGCGCGGCTCTCGTCCGAGAAATATGTTCTCGGCGATTGTCATCTCTTTAACAAGCGAAAGCTCTTGATAGATGACCGCAATGCCCGCTCTCTCAGCGTCGCGGACTGCCGCGAATCGCTGCTCTTGTCCCGTTATCAGAATCTTGCCACCGTATTGGCCATGCGGGTACACACCACCAAGCACTTTCATCAGCGTGGACTTGCCCGCGCCATTCTCCCCCACCAGCGCATGAATCTCACCTTTGTGTAGATCAAAGGTGACGCCATCGAGCGCACGAACCCCGGGAAAGGACTTCGTGATGTTGCGCATCTCCAGAAAGGTTGGTCCGGATGTAGTCATTTTAATTAAAGCTAGTCATGGTCTTAGGTCTTGGGCCTTCTGCATTAGCTGTCCACTGCCTACTGCCCACTGCCTTCTGTTCTACGGCTTCGGGCAGTTCTCCGGTGGTAAACCAGCACAGATTTCTTCCAGTGTGTGATAC
>JAIVJP010000438.1 GCA_020199975.1 Acidobacteriota bacterium | reverse complement strand
GTAGGCGGTCGCGCTGGTGGCATTCCGTGAGATGAGGGCGAAGATTTTTTCACGCCAAATCGCCATGCCCGGGCGTTTGCTGGCCATGATTGTCTCGCGGCCAAGGAAGTAGGTAGTATCCTCTGGGTCGAATTTGAATCCCGGTGCCTTCATGTTTCCCAGCACTCTGGGGATCTCCGGGTCTTCCATGTATCCATAGAAAACTCTCAGGCGGTAGAACCCGTTACCGACAGGCTCTATTTCGACTCTCCCCTCATCCTCGACGTAAGGAACCAACCTGGTCTTCACCGTCAGAAACAGCACCCGCTGGTGCAGCACCTTATTGTGCTCCAGGTTATGGATCAACGCCGGCGGCGTGCGGGTTGCGTTCCCGTTCATGAAGATGGCAGTGCCAGGCACTCTTAACGGCGGCCGACGTTCGATCTCCTGGAGAAAGTCTTCTAAGAGTTGAGAATCCGACTGGATCCGCTCCGAGAGGATCTTCCGCCCTTTCTTCCACGTCATCATAACGGTGAAGACAACTGCCGCCAGGAGCAGCGGAAACCAACCGCCGTGCGCCACCTTGATAATATTCGCTCCGAAGAACGAAAGATCGATGACGAGAAAGAAAAGGGCCAGTGAACCTGCCGTCAGCCGACTCCAACCCCAGCGTTCCTGCGCGACGACGTAAAACAAGATCGTGGTAATCACCATCGTCGATGTCACTGCTATTCCGTAAGCAGCGGCCAGGTTACTGGAAGTGCGGAAGCCGACCACGATGGCGATGCATCCAAACATCAGAGCCCAGTTCACAGTCGGAATGTATATCTGCCCAAACTCTCTAGTCGAGGTATGGGTAATCTTCAGACGCGGGCTGAAACCCAACTGTACGGCCTGCATGGTGAGTGAGAACGCGCCAGTGATTACAGCTTGCGAGGCGATCACCGCCGCACCCGTGGCCAGGATAACCATCGGGTAGAGTCCCCACGATGGTACGAGACGGTAGAAAGGGTTCTCCGCCGCAGCGGGATTCTCAAGGAGTAGTGCACCCTGACCAAAATAGTTCAGAAGGAGTGCCGGCAGCACGACAGTGAACCAAACGAGACGGATGGGCCGCATTCCAAAGTGGCCCATATCTGCGTAGAGCGCCTCGCCGCCGGTGACGACGAGAAATACTGAACCGAGAATCAGGAACCCGTGCCAGCCGTTGCGGAGAAAGAAATCCACTCCATGAAGGGGGTTGATGGCCGCAAGCACTTCCGGGTAACGAATGATCTGCAGGATTCCGAGCCCGGCCAGCACCGCAAACCAAACCAACGTGACCGGCCCAAACACCCTGCCGATGCCTGCGGTTCCGCGACTCTGAACGAGGAACAAAGCGACGATAATCGCAATCGTGATCGGTACGACGTAAGGGTTGAAGAGAGGCGTCGCGACGGTCAAACCTTCCATCGCACTAAGTATTGAGATCGCCGGAGTGATGACTCCTTCGCCGCAAAGGAGGGCGGCGCCGAAAATGCCCATGGCGATCAGCAACCAACGTTCGCTTCTCCCCGAAGGTTTGATCGGCGATGCCAGCGCCGTCAGCGAGAGGATGCCGCCTTCGCCGTGATTGTCCGCGTGCAACACGAAGACGAGGTACTTGACCGAAATAACTATAATGAGCGACCAGAATATTAGCGAAAGAACGCCCAGGATGTTAGCCGGGATAGGGGCAATGGAATGTGGTCCATGAAAGCATTCGCGCAGGGCGTAGAGCGGGCTGGTTCCAATGTCGCCGTAGACAACACCGACCGCGGCAAGAGAGAGAATAAAAAGATATCGACCACGCGGCGTCACGCGCTCGATATGCCCGCCGGTAGTCGTAGCGTGGATGTCCGTAGGTGTTGACTGTGCCATTCCCCTGCTTGACCTTAAGGTTTCTCGCGGAACACCAGGCCGAACAGATCTGGATGCCGATTTGCGTTTATTAGAATGGCACAGAAGTTATAAAGTTTTCTTAAATATGGCAAGGCCGCCGCCCCCGACGAGGCCATGGAGAGGTTCTTTCAAAGTCTAGACCTCTCAGGGTAGCCAGACAAACGATCCACAAAAGCACACGAACCAGCACGAATTCTTTTAGTGCAGATTGGTGTATTTCCTGGATCGTCTCTTTAGTCTCGCGACAGCATGAAAGAGAGTGAGTGGCCCAAGAATATCTAAAACCTGAGAATATCGAGAAGGGTCTGGCGGGAATCGGCAGTACGCGACCGGAAGAACTGCGCGAGCAGCGGCGGCGGCAATTGGAGATCGAAAAGAAGAGCGTACAAACACGGCTCGACCAACTCGCAACCAGCCGCACACGTTTGGAAGGGATCGTGCAAGCAGACGCCGCTGCTTACCACAGTAGTGCCGGCGCCAACGCACGTGGAACAGATAAAGAAACCGCTACGAAGCAACCAACCAACGCTCAACCAACGTCGGTTACTTCACCAACCTTCCACGACGCGCACGGCGCGGAAACAAAAACAAACCCCGACCGAGGCGCATTCGTCGCCTAGCTTGATCCGCCGAACTGGAGCCATGAGGCCCCTCCTTAGAGACAACCTGTCACCCACTGATGAATCGGTGGGCTACTTCCGTCGTTCGTTTCAGGAACTGTTGCGAATACGTGGTGCTTGTCAGAACGGGAAGCGGGAGCGACTTGGTCACAACAGGGAGCATACAATACGGGCTCTACCGGCTCACGGCTTCTCGTTGGCTGTGAAAACATAGATTGAGAGAACTTGGAAGAAGCGTGCCAGCGAAAGATCAGAGCGCGGCAATGCGACGCTCTAATTCTTCAGCAATTGCGGCGGGCTTCAGGCGCGTGTCGAATTTGATAGGCTGACCG
>JAIVJP010000147.1 GCA_020199975.1 Acidobacteriota bacterium | reverse complement strand
AGCGTCTACAACCTCTTTTTTCAGAGCATCGACCGCAGAATAGCTCGTCCGCTTTTCCTGGTTGGTAGTGTCGAGTGCTGCGCGCAAACGTTCGCTATAGTTTCTCAATATCTCGCCCAACATCTCTTCATTGAGCTCCGGCTGCACCACTTCACGCTTCTGGATTTCCAACGCTTTATAGAGCTCATTTTGCCAACGGCAGAGGCGATTGATTTCCTTGTGCGCCAGCATCAAGGCCTCAACCATGATTTCTTCTGAAACCTCCTCGGCTCCGGCCTCCACCATGACAATGGCCTCTTCAGTCCCGGCCACTATTAGGTTCAAACGCGATTCGCGCACTTCATCGTAGGTCGGATTAATGATGTAGCGGCCATCAATCAGACCCACGCGCACACCCGCGATGGGATTCATGAATGGAATGTCCGACAGATAGAGCGCGCACGAGGCGCCCGTAATCGCGATCACATCGGGGTTGTTATCGGGGTCGGCCGAGATGACACTGGCAATAACCTGAGTTTCGTTGCGGTAGCCTTCAGCAAACAAGGGCCTGCATGGTCGGTCAATCAGGCGGCTGGTTAGCACTTCTTTTTCGTTCGGCCGTCCTTCGCGCCGAAAATAGTTTCCGGGAATGCGCCCGGCCGCAAACTGGGATTCACGGTATTCAACCGTCAGGGGAAAGAAATCAATTCCTTCGCGCTGGGTGGAGGCGCTAACAGCCGCCACCAACAACATCGTATCGCCGTAACGAATCACGACTGAGCCGTCAGCCTGCTTGGCTACCCGCCCAGTTTCCACTGTCAGTTCCTTGTCGCCTAACTTAATCGATTCTTTGAGGTACTTCTTAACTGGCATGTTTTTGTCTCCTTCGGGACAATAACGCCTGAGATTCAGGCGCGCGGGCGTCTCATCCGCCTCGCTTCTTTTGGTTAAATTCCTTCGTTTCGAGGCAACCCGGGCCAACGTGAAGCGTGGGACCTCGAAAACCTCTCACAATTCAAAAGGCGGCAAAGCCTCTTACCGTGAAGCTCAGCCGCCTTTGTTGCTTACTATTAGGCCTGACACGTCCACTTGCTTATCTGTGCGTTTCAAATAATCCAGCATACTTCTGCGCTGCGAGACCATCTTAAGCAGGCCGCGCCGCGAATGATTGTCCTTCTTGTGCGTCTTGAAATGCTCGGTTAGTTCGTTGATCCTCTTGCTTAACAAAGCAACCTGGACTTGTGGTGAGCCGGTGTCAGCCTCGTGGGTTCGAAAATCGGTAACAATCTGTTCTTTTGTCTCTTTTGCTAACGCCACTGCTTAGATGATCCTCCTCGGAGCAGTAAGTCCGTCTTAAAAGACGGCAACCGCTTAACTTAAAAAGCGCTTCAATCTAACACGGCCATTCCGGCACTGTCCAGCAGCGAGCCTTGGCCCTGCATCGCATCCTGCGGACACTTGAGACGCCGCTCCTCCGTGCTTCATCCCGCACAGTTTGTTACCATCGGGCCGTCTCGACAACAGATTTGATTTCCTGAAGGAGCGTCGATTGCCAGCGGCAGAACCCCGGATCGTAATAGTAGGCGGCGGCTTTGGTGGCCTGTTTTCCGCCCTTGAACTTGCTGGGGCAGGATCCGTCACCCTCATCAGCGACGAAGACCATTTCCTATTTACGCCTATGCTCTACGAGTATCTGAGCGGCGAAGTGGAAGAGTGGCATATTGCCCCAAAATATAGGGAGCTGCTCGACGAGAACATCAGATCGGTTCAGGGCGCTGTAGCAAATGTCGATTTAACTCAAGAACGCGTCACCGTCGAAGCCTCGGCCGAGCCAATTGAGTACGACATCCTGGTACTTGCCGTCGGCGGAGTTACAAACTACGCAGGGGTTCCGGGCGCCGAGGAGTTTGCAATACCGTTTCGCAAGATCGCCCATGCGGATCTGCTTCGGAGTTGCATGGTGGCAGCCCTCGATCATGTGCCTCCGAATCTTCCACCGCAGGACACGCGGCACGCGCTCACTTTCGCCGTGGTTGGTGCTGGTGCCAGCGGCGTGGAGCTCTCCACGAAAATGGCCGACCTCCTGCGCGATGCTTTCGAACGGCGCGCTTTGACGGGTGAGCCGCGCGTGCTCGTGATCGAGATGGGACAGACGATTGTACCCGGCATGGGTGACCCGATTCGAGAGTTTGTCGCGGAAGCTCTAACCAAGTCGCGCGTCGAAGTTCACACCCTTACTCGGGTGGTGCGTATCACTCCAAACACGGTGACCGTCGAACATAATGGTGCGTGGACGGACATTGAAACTGCTGCCGTCGTGTGGACTGGCGGCGTTCGAGTAAACCCCGTGGTCGACAGGCTGGCCATCGAGAAAACCAATCGTGGTCTGATACTTGTGGAACCAACACTCCAGGTTCGCGCTCACGAGAACGTTTTCGCGCTGGGCGATATCGCCTTCTTCAAAGATGCTACGCCAACTCTGGCCGGCACCGCACAACTAGCTTTCCAACAAGCCGGTCTTGTCGCACGCAACGTTCGCGCTCTGATCGACGGCGAGCAACTGCACACAAAACACTTCGAGGAGATGGGAGAAGCGGTTAGCTTGGGGACTGCGCGCGCGGCAGTGTTGGCCGGAGGCAAGGCCTTTGGTGGATTACTCGCACGCCAGGCACGCTTTGCCCTTTACACCTCACGTCTTCCCACCTGGCACCACCGCCTGAAAGTTGGGGCTAGTTGGTTTTTTGAAGGTACGACCCCACGTCCCCTGTTGCCCCTGGGAATTCAGCAAGACACTTAGCTTCGGCAAGAAAGCCTGTGATGTTATCCGCGCGTGGACGAGTCTTTCTCACTTTACTGATTGGCATCGCCTTGCTGGTCGTGATTGTGGCGTTTCTGCAAAGACAGTCCGGTCACTACCGCCCCACCACACCGTCCCCGGCCGGTGCCACTTCGAATCCGGAGTCTCCGATTGGGTTTGTAGTAACGCTGAAACTTATCGTGCCGGTTGCAGGCGTTCAGCGGAATCAGCTACTGGACACTTTTGCAGACTCGCGTTCTGAGGGACGTGTGCACGACGCGATCGATATCCCCGCAGCTCAGGGGACGCCGGTCGTTGCCGCCGCGGACGGCCAGATTATCAAACTGTTTCAGAGTGAACTCGGAGGCACGACCATTTACCAGTTAAGTACGGACAAGAAGTTTATTTTTTACTATGCGCATCTTCAGCGCTATGCCGATGGCTTAAGCGAAGGCAAGTCTGTGCGTCAGGGTGAGGTCATTGGTTACGTGGGAGACTCGGGAAATGCCGGGCTCGGCAATTACCACCTGCACTTCTCAATTGCGGCGGTGTCCGATCCGAGGCGGTATTGGGAAGGTGTCAACATCAATCCCTACCCGCTGTTAAAAAATTGATGAGTCAAACCGCTTGGCTTGGCTCTGTATGGTCAGTTCGAGCAGCCTCCTGCTGCCGTTCGCTTATCGTGCAGGCCGGTTTGAGCGTCAGTAGTCAGACCGCATAAACAGGGGCAAGCACGCCCAACTTCTGTGGGAACATCTGTTGCTGCATATCCAGTGCAAGCCGAGACTCGACCGTGGAGCCTGAGATACTTAGGCAAGCCCTAGTAAGGAAGGAAGAATCATATGAAGCGAAACTGTAAAATAACAAGGCTAGCCCTGGGCCTCGCATTGGCCCTATGCGGAGCGGCCTGCGTCACTCAACCAACGAGCAACTCGAATTCCGAAACAGGTCGGACAACGCCATCGCCATCACCGTCACCAACGGTCGCGGCGGCAACGGATGTCTCGGCTGTTCCGGTCACCTTACCGGTGCTCGACGCGTTCTTCGCATCGGACGAGGCGTTCACCACCGAATTAAAAACAAAACTCAGCCTGACCGACGATCAAATAGCTACTGGAGATCACCGCGGCACAACGGCAGCAGCTCGTGAGCTCGCCGCGAACCGGATGAAAGAAATCGTCGGACCGGACAAGGGGTCTGAGCTGGCTGCGTTCGTCAGTGAGCGGTGGCGCGCAGGCGGCGATGACCCGGATACAAAGAACGAGAAGAGCGTCGCCAGCGCACCCAATGCCGTGCCGACCGACAGCCGCGTCGTGGTTAACGCACCTGCCTACAGGATGGACGTGTTCGAAGCTGGCCGGCTGGTCAAGTCGTACAAGGTAGGAATCGGTTATCCGGAGTTTCCTTTGCCAACCGGCCTGCGTAAGGCTAAGGCGATCATATTCAATCCCACGTGGACACCTCCCGATGAGCCCTGGGTGGAGTCACCTTCGTCGAAGGTCAAGGTCGGGGAAAAGGTCGAGGCAGGCAGCAAGCTAAACCCGCTTGGTCTGTTGAAGATTCCCATCGGATCACCATCACTGATTCATGGGGGAAAGAGCCGCGCAAAACTCGGCACGTTTGCCTCGCACGGCTGCGTTGGATTGACGGATGCTATGGCCCAGGACTTCGCCAAGGTCCTGGCCCAGCTAGCCGGGGAAAAACTGTCTGACGCAGATATCGCCACTTACAAGAAGAAAAGAAGTGAGACCAAGCAAGTCACATTCAGCGACGCGGTGCCAGTGGAACTGCGCTACGAAACAATTGTGGCAGAGGACAGGAAGCTGCACATCTACCGCGACGTCTATGATCGCAACACCAACACGGAAGAAAATCTCCGCGCGGTGCTAGAGGCCAACGGCGTCAAGGTCGAAGACTTAACTGAGGAAGAACGCTCGCAGGTTCTCGAAGCATTGGAGGAAATGTCTCGCGATGCGAAGGGGAAGCTGGACCAGGATTCCGTGGCACCTGCCAAAATTACGGCTTCTCCCAGCACCTCACCAGTTTCCTCGCCCAAAGCGGTCGTTCAGAAGAGCGGAAGAGTCACCCGCAACTTCAAAGGCAAGAAAGAGATTGTCATTGAGGTTGCGGCCTTGAAGGGTAAGGGTTACCCGGCGATGGCAGGTGGTAGTACCGGGATGCAGAAAGCTAAAAGCTGATTGCGGACGATGGCGTGACTATGCCGCGGCTTCGCATGAATCGAGCACAGGTGCCTCTTCCACCTGTGCTCCAGCTTCTCCGTAATAGGGTTGGCCCGTTTCAATTGCTGAAAAGTACTCCTTGATGCGTGAGAGGATTTCCTCTACGGAGTGCGAGTGATAGAGCGAGGTGCGGAAGAGTGCGCCGCCTTGAAGCCCGCGAGTAAATTGGCCGGCGAGCTGTTTCATGCGATTGATCGCCGGCGTCGCAGGCATGTCTTCGCGCAACATGTCGAAATACTCGAGCAGGATCTCACGTTTGTCGGCGAGGGAAGGTTGAAAGGGCTCGCGACCCTGGCTGGCATCTTCAATCTGACGAAAGATCCATGGATTCGCCATCGCCCCGCGGCCAATCAAAACGCCATCGCAGCCTGTCTCACGAAAACGCGCAAAGGCGCCCTCGATGGTAGTGACGTCGCCGCTGCCAGACACCGGCACCTTCACCGCCTCCTTGACTTGCTTTACCAGGTCCCAATTCGCCAGTCCTCGATAGCCCTGTTCCTTCGTGCGACCGTGAAGAGCGATATGCTCGACGCCGCATGCTTCAGCAAGCTTGGCGGTTTCAACGGCATTAATTGTGAGGTCGCAAAAGCCTGCGCGAATCTTGATCGTCAATGGAATCGTGATCGCCTTCTTGATCTCTTTAAGGATTGTTTCCAGCCGTTCATGATCCTTCAAGAGGGCCGAGCCGCCCCCGTGTTTCACTACTTTCGGCGCCGGACAACCACAGTTAACATCGAGAATATCCGCACCAACCTCTTCCGCCATCTCCGCTGCCGTACGCATTCGCTCAGGCTGACCGCCAAAGATCTGCGCTGCAAATGGCCGCTCCTCTGCATAGAAACGCATCTGACACTCAGCAACCCAGACCGGGTCGCTACGGCTCGCTGTTCTGACAGCCCGCAAATGGTCGAACCTCGATCTCAACCTGCTCAAGTCGCTAAAGTCTCTTCACTCAGGAGTTCGAAAAGAGCGTTTGCATCTTTGCGGGAAGATTGTCGAGCTGCGGGCATTGAGAGAACTCGCACTCTGGCTATTCGATCCCGACGCCGAATCGTTATTTCGTCACCTGGCTTTACCGAGTTGGCAGACTTGGCAGGTTTCGCATTAATTAGTACAAGTCCCGCCTCGCACAACTTCTGCGCAACCGTGCGCCGCAGGCAAAGACGACTTGCCTTGAGAAAGACATCTAAGCGCATTCACCTTATAAATCCATTTTCCATTTCTCATTTGTCATCCGCGAATTCAATTTAGAAGTGCAACAGAAGCTAGGGCGGCCCTGCGATTTAGGGCTTCTTACTCTTGTTCTTGTCGGAGTTCTTTCCGGATGTGGATTCATCAGACTTGGCCGCGGCTGCGGTGTTGAGCTTCAGCAGTGGCTCGACAGATGCACGATAACTGTCGGAAATCTTGATGTATGCGTCGTTAAGCAAATTGCGGAGATACATCTCACGTTCCTTACGCGAACGTTCGATAGTAATAGCCTCGCGCACCTGATTTTCATTGAAGACAGCCGTACTGCTTGCCTCGGTACGCTCATCAACGCGGAGGACTTGATAGCCATCATTAATCTTCAGCGGTTCGCTGACGCCGCCTACTTTCACACCCTTGATTTGCTTGGCAATCTCGTCGCGAAGATTTGGCATTTCAAAACGGCCGACCTTGCCCTTGTTCTGGGGCGCAACGCGGACTCCATTCAGCTCGCGTTCTGAGTTAGCTGCAGCGAGCGCCCCAAAATCGGCGCCGGATCGCAACTGCGTGACCAGCTCCATCGCCCGGGCCCTGACGTCGGCTT
>JAIVJP010000437.1 GCA_020199975.1 Acidobacteriota bacterium | reverse complement strand
AATCAGATGTTTACCCCTTGCTGCACATGCAGTATGTACCGCCGGAGTTGCGCGAAGATGAAGGGGAAGTCGAAGCAGCGGTTAACAGAAGGCTCCCTGAAGACCTTGTTGCCCTGGCTGACATTCAGGGCATGGTTCATTGCCATACAACATACTCTGACGGCAAACATTCAATTGAAGAGATGGCCCGAGCCGCGGAAGCCATGGGTATGAAGTATCTGACCATCACGGATCATTCGCCGACTGCATTCTACGCGGGAGGCCTCAAGCTGGATCGTTTGCAGCGGCAGTGGGATGAGATTGCCGAGACTCAGGAGAAGGTGAAGATAAGGCTGCTGAAGGGAACGGAGTCAGACATTCTCGCAGATGGCCGGCTCGACTATCCGGATAGCGTGCTGGAGAAGTTTGACGTAGTTATAGCCAGCATTCATTCGCGTTACAAAATGGACTCCGAAAAAATGACCAGATGTCTGGTGACTGCCATGCGCCAACCCGTCTTCAAGATCTGGGGGCATGCTCTCGGCCGTTTGATTCAGCGCCGGCCAGCATTTGAATGCGATGTTGAGCGCGTGCTCGATGTAATTGCAGAGTCGCGGGCAGCAATTGAAGTCAATGGCGATCCTTATCGTCTGGACATGGAACCGCGCTGGATCCGCGAAGCGCGCAAGCGAAAGATAAAGTTTGTGATCTCAGTGGATGCACATTCCACCAGTGCTCTAAATAATCTTATGTATGGAGTGGGAATCGCCCGACGCGGATGGCTTAGGCGAAGCGAAGTGCTGAACACACTGGAAGCGAAGGCTTTTGCCAGAGCGGTGCGGCCAGCTTAGGGTCAAGTTTCCCAATCTAATCGCCTTCGATCAGTTCGCTGAAAACCAACACGTATCCATTCGGGTCTTTCACTTCAAATTCCCAGTCGCCATAGAATTGCTTGTCCAGGGGTCTGAGGATCTCTACTTTATTGTGTATCGATTCGTAAAACTCTTTCACGCCTCGCATGCGATGTACGCATCCCAAACGCCGGTCCGGCGCTCGTTGTAGAGATCTGGTTTCTGATATCCTTCGCTGCGTTGCAACATGATTTCTATTTGATCGCGTACGAGAATGCAGAAAGCATGTGGTTCATTCTCGGGAAAGGCATGGCCGTCAAACCCCAACTTTTGCTCATACCAGCGCATGGTGCTGCCCACGTCGGACGCAGGAAAACAGGGCGCGGCTGAGGTTAATCGTGGCATCGTTATCTCTCCTTCCGTTTTCGCTATCTCAGCAGGAGTCTTCACGCAAAGACGCAAAGGTGCAAGACGCCACGAACAAATCCGATTGAACTTTGCGACTTTGCATCTTTGCACCTTTGCGTCTTTGAGTGAACTGTTTGCGAATCGGCCACGCTCAGATCTCTGTGTGCAGCTTCAAAACCACGGCAGCCGCGCTTTTGCCTCGAATTGCTCGTTCAGTTTCCGTACTCTTTCTTCCATCTTCTTTTTCGCTTCGTCGGTGGAGATCCTTTTTACTTTGAAGCCAACGCGCTTCGCCCACGCTTCCCAGCTTTCCAGTAGCTTTGCATGGGCGCCGGTCTCCGTGTGAAACTGCCCCGCGTGAATTAGAAGCTTCGCTTCCAGCTCACGCGCTGCTTCCCCTGGTTTCGCTGTCGCGGACTCGGGCCAGACAAGTTGATCAGTTCTAAGCGAGCCATGCTCATCAATCATCTCAAACAGGTTCCGCGCTGATTTAGACAGTCCTTTCATCTGCCATGGTGCGCGTGCTGTGCCGATCGCAGTAATCTCCGGCCAAAGTTTTCGGTGCACCAGGGTGACTTTGCCTGAAATCAGCTTGGTGAACATTACATCGCGGTGATCCGCAAACTGGCCCAGGGTAGTAAATATCTTCTGCGCAAACGCGTGTGACCACCAGGATCCGCTGATGGGCTCGCCGGCAATCAGGCAGGCCACACTTGGTAAACGCGCATCGGTTTCCAACAGCAGACCCAGGCGCCTGAGAGTTTGTAGAGCCGTCTTAAAGTCTCGCGCGGCTATTTCCACGGGGTGAATAGTACATTAGAATAGGCCGACCTTAAATCCTCACTAAGGAGCGCATCATGCGACAAACCCTCATCGACTTAGCAAACAACCCGAATCTCATTTCCGGCATTTACAACTACTGCGATCGTTGGTGTGAGCGATGCCCTTTCACCTCACGCTGCATGGTCTATGCAACTGAAAAGGAGGACGACGACGGAGACCCCCAGACTCGCGACATCACTAACGAAGCGTTCTGGCGTAAGCTGGCGTCGATCTTTGAAGAAACGGAGCAAATGATAGCCGACTGGGCCCTAGAGACAGGGATTGACCTTAGCCAGGTCGACGAAGCCGCGAACGTGCAGAGTGAAAAGCGAAGATCTGATGCGCGCAGGGATGAATTGGCAGTTGCGGCCAGCGACTACGCCAGTACTGTTACCAAGTGGTTCACAGATTTTGATCAGGTTCTTAACGTCACTGATCTTGCACCGAATGAAGCAGAAACGGACGAGAATGAACAGATTGAAGAAGCACGCGAGGTTATCCACTGGTACCAGTATCAGATTGCCGTGAAGCTGATGCGGGCGCTCTCGTCACGGAGCAACGAGGCCGAGTGGCCCGGTGAAGCGGCCGACGACGATGCAAAGGATTCTGACGGCTCGGCGAAAGTGACCTTGATAGCGATTGATCGGTCAATTAGCGCCTGGCGGCTGATGCAGATGTGTTTGCCAGAAAGAGCCGACTCGATAATACCGATGATTCTGGAACTAGAGAGGTTACGGCAAAGGACGGAACTAAAGTTTCCGAAGGCCAGGGATTTCATCAGACCCGGATTTGATGAAGTGCTGGGG
>JAIVJP010000436.1 GCA_020199975.1 Acidobacteriota bacterium | reverse complement strand
CTTGCTGATCTGGCAGGAGCGGAGCGGGTGGTAAGTGCCGCGGTAACACTCCTCTTCGAGCGCGAGCGCAGCCGAGTTGGTGGCTATGCGCGGGTATCACTCGTCGAAGCGGCCAGCATCTTCCGCCGATCCCTTGCGTTATGGAGTTACGACTCAGGGTGGCCCGCTCGGCGGTGCACTGCCGGGCTACAACATCTATCGCACGCTCGATGGCTGGGTTGTTGTGGCCGCTCTTGAATCGCAATCCCGCGCGCACGGTTGCTCAAGTCACGAGGGGTTGTCTCGATCCCTTCACCAGTCTTCCTTGTGGCCGACACACACGTGTCGCGCAACAGCGCACGTCGTCTCTTCCCTCGATCCGGGTCGAGCAAGTACATCATGCCGGTTCCGATCCCCAGTTCCGCGCCAAACGTAAGTGCTTTATTCATGGCTTTACTTCCTTATTCCTTCTTTTTTGAACTTACTTAGAGATCCCACCATTTCTCACTTCTCACACAAACAAACTGCCTTTTGCAAACGAAATGCCAATTGAAGTAGCCGTTGCAGGTTGGAGATTTTATTTTATATATGGACAAGGCAACGCAATGGAAGCAACGGAGAGGCGACAGCCGGTATGCATCTTGCTATTTACAACTATGAAACTTTAGTTAGGAAGGATCATGAGTCGCATTGGTTGACGCAGCTTGCGCGCGAGCTTCTGCTAGCCTTGCGCATTCGCTGGGCCTTCGATTTGCGTGTGTGCTACTGATACGAACATGAACACCGATGTTTCGATTTCATGCGAGTACAACCGAGTGGATGAAGTAAGAACAGTTTTGAACTGGGAATAAAATGGGACACATCGGTCATACAAGTGCAGCTTTGGTCGCTGCTGCCGCAGTTGGAGAAGAGATTGGCGCAGCAATCTCGCTTGGCGGACGACCTAAGATTAAGTCGCCAACGCTCTTAAGACGTCTAACGTGAATTGTGTTCTTTGGAAGTTTGATTTCGAACAGGAGGTGAAGAGCAATGCAAGTGAAAGAGGTTATGACTGCCGATCCGGCATGTTGTATTTCAGAAACGGGCCTGCAAGAGGTCGCACAGATGATGGTAGATCACGATTGTGGCGAAATACCCGTGGTCGAGAGCAAGGAAACAAAACTGCCAATCGGTGTCATTACTGATCGCGATATCGTCTGTCGCACCGTTGCGCTAGGACTCAATCCGCTCGATCTAATGGTTGCTGATTGTATGAGCACACCTTGTGTGACGGTGACGCCTGAGATGTCGATCGAGGAGTGCACCAGGATCATGGAGGAGAATAAGATTCGCCGCGTGCCGGTTGTGGATGCCGCCGGTTCCTGCTGTGGCATCGTCGCGCTGGCTGACATCGCGCTACATGCCAGGAGAAATGTAGCCGAAGTCGTCAAAGAGGTATCAGAGCCAACTTCAGCCGCGTCGGCGGCTGGACAGTGATTTTCGTGTTCCTAGTCATGAACACGTAGAAGGAGGTTATTGGAAATGGCACAAAAGGGAAAAGGCTCTAAACAACGAGAGAAAAAAGAAGACCCGGACAATCGACGAGGTCAACACAAATCGCAAGGCGGAAGAAGTTCTGAGAGTAATAAACCCGAAACCGGCATTGCGCGACGAGAAGAGTCTGCAAGCCTTCGCACGGTTAGCCCTTTTTCACTAATGCGCCGGTTTAGTGAAGAAATGGATCAGATGTTCGGAGACTTTGGGTTTGGACGCGGTCTCGCTGGAGTGGGCCGCGAATTCGGCAGGCTTGCGGATCTGGAAAGTTCGATGTGGTTGCCACAAGTCGAAGCTTTTGAGCGGGAGGGCAAGCTCATCATACGCGCGGATCTGCCGGGTCTTACTAAAGACGACATAAACGTGGACATCACCGATGATGCGATTAAGATTCGCGGAGAGCGACGACAGGAAAGTGAAGCCAACGAAGAAGGCTATTACCGCTCGGAGAGGAGCTATGGCAGCTTTTATCGTGAGATTCCATTGCCCAGCGGCGTAAACCGCGAGGAAGCCAATGCATCTTTTCGCAACGGCGTGCTTGAAATAACCATGCCCGCGGCTTAGGAAGAAATACATGATCTTTCGAGATCGAAAGGATGCCGGACGCCAATTGGCAGCGCGGCTTCCACGTTACGCCGATAAGCCAGACGTGTTGTTGCTGGCGCTGCCACGTGGTGGCGTGCCTGTCGCCTACGAGGTGGCGAAAGAACTTAAGGCGCCACTCGATATTTTTCTGGTAAGGAAACTCGGCGTGCCGGGTCATGAAGAACTCGCAATGGGAGCGATCGCTTCAGGTGGCGTGCGAGTTATCAATGAGGACTTAGTTAATTACCTGGGAATTCCCGATGAAGTGATCGACGCGATTGCAGCAGTTGAACAGCGCGAGCTGGAAAGGCGGGCGCGAGCGTATCGGGACGACCGTCCGCCGCCCGACGTGAAAGACCGTATTGTGATCCTGATTGATGATGGTCTGGCTACTGGTTCGACGATGCGCGCCGCCGCCGCATCCTTGCGCCTGCAAAAGCCGCGGCGCATCGTCGTGGCTGTTCCGGTTTCATCCCCGGAAACCTGTGACGAATTTCGCAGCGAAGTTGATGAGATCGTATGCGCTGTAACGCCCCAGCATTTTCAAGGAGTTGGCCTCTGGTACAACGACTTTTCGCAGACTTCGGACGATGAGGTCCGCGAGCTGCTAAAGCCGGCCGTCCAGCAGAAGCACGTCGCGTCGAGTGCGTCTTAGGTCAAACCTGTTGGCTAGAGGACCGAAATAGTGGACGGCTGAGACGCGGCACCGAAACTGTAGGCGATCCTACCGCGCGGGACGTGGCAGGAGTATGCGGGAGAAAGATACCCCTCACGGGCGCGAAGCCCGAGACAGACCGCACCAATCAGCCGAGGAAAAATTAAAGGAGGAGCATTCGGCTGAGGAGGTCCCATGAAAATGAGGATTCTAATTGCATATGATGGATCCGAAGGGGCCGATGCCGCATTAGATGATCTGCAAGGAGCTGGGTTAGGGAATAGCGTCGAGGCAATAATTCTGTCGGTAGCCGAACTTTGGCTTCCGCCACCCCCTCCGTCATCCGGCGTGGGGGAATCTCTCCCGCTTTACACCCCACCGGGATTAGAGGGCGCGCGTGAGCATGTGGCCCAGGCCATCGAGCAAGTGCGTTCTCTTGCTAAAGACGCGAGCCTCCGTGTGCAAGCGACTTTCCCATCGTGGAAGGTCAGTACCGAAGTATCCACTGGTTCTCCGGCCTGGGAGGTAATCAATAAAGCCGATAAATGGGCGCCAGATCTGCTTGTCGTCGGCTCACAAGGCAGGTCCGCGATAGGCCGACTCTTTCTGGGAAGTGTTTCTCAAAAGATTCTAACTGAAGCGCGTTGCTCGGTACGCGTGGGCCGCAAACCGACTACTGCTGTCGGCGTACCCATGCGTCTCTTAGTTGGTGTGGACGGATCGCTTGGCGCCGAGGCAGCAGTGCAAGCGATGGCAAAGCGCGAATGGCCATCAGGCACGGGCATTAGTGTCATCGCCGTGCAAGATCCAAGCGTGCCGCTAGCGCTTGGCAGTCTCAACCCGCAAGTGACGGACTGGATCGGAGAGACTGACGAAGGGGATCATCAGCCAAACGCCTGGGTGCAAACTGTATTTTTGTAGGCTCAACCGGTTTCAGCAATCGCCTGGAACGTTTCCTTCTCGGCAGTGTTTCAGCCGCTGTGGCAAACCGCGCAGAATGCTCGGTCGAGGTCGTACGTAAAAAGCCGGCCAAGGAAGTATAGGCATTTGCAGCAAAGCAGACCAGAGATGATGAGACGTTCATTTCTCAATCCTTTCGTCGCGCTCTCTTTGGCCGGGTGTTTTTTCCCGGTTACGAGTTGCAATCCTCAGCGCTCGTCAAACAACTCTTCAGACTCTCAACGACAAAGCAACCCTGCTCAAATTGCCCCTAATTCTAATAGCATTCCTGAGACAACTCAGGCCTCGTACGATTTTACAACCGTCGATAAGATTCTTGAGCACGCTGCGCCTCGGCTTGGCGGATGTGCACTGCTCATAATAAAGGATGACAAGGTAGTCTATCGGAAATCTTTTGGCCGCTATGGGGCAGACAGGGTAGTGCCGATTGCCTTGGCTTCTAAGTGGCTGTCGGGCGCCTTCATTATGACATTGGTCGACGAAGGCAAGATATCGCTCGACGACACAGTCTCGAAATACATACCCGAGTTTGGGGCCGACAAATCCAATATCACCGTTCGCCATCTCTTCGCGCACACGTCAGGTCTTCCACCGGAGGCGCGCTGCCGCAACGACAAACGAACGACGCTTGAACGTTGCACAAGCGAGATCGCGCGGATGCAACTGAGGGCCGCGCCGGGCGACGAGTTTTACTACGGCGGCGTTTCGATGCACATTGGCGGACGTGTCGCGGAAATCGTGAGCGGAAAATCCTGGAACGAACTATTTGCGGAAAAGATTGCTACCCCGCTCGGGATGACACGGACCGACTTTCTCGCCTACGATCCAACCAATAATCCACGCCCGGCAGGAGATGCCAGAAGTTCCGCTGATGATTACGGACGTTTCCTACAGATGATTCTCCAGCGCGGTACCTTCCATGGCAAACAAATCCTGTCAGCAGCTGCGGTGTTGGAGATGCATAAGGATCAAACCGGCGGCGCGCGCATCGGCTATACGATTTACGAGAAGCACGGTGCTCGTGATCCGAGCTTGTCGCATGCGCGCTACGGCGTCGGCGTCTGGCGAGAAAGGGTCGATGAGGCTAGTCAACAACTGCGCGAGGCAAGCTCACAGGGCGCGTTGGGCTTTAGTCCTTGGATTGATATCGAGCGCAACCTGGCGGGCGTGCTTTCCGTGCAAAGCTCTTTTAGTCGTGTCGTACCTGTGTATTTAGAGTTGAAAGAAGAGATTCGGCGGATCGTACCCACAAGTGACAACCCTTTGGCTCTACATTGAAATTGACAAGGCGAGGAGGAACTATGCCAACGGTATTAAGCAAAATGATCTTGAAGAAAGGCGGGCCTTATGACAACACGTGCACAAATAAGTGAATCTGCAACGCATGAAGGTGGTCACACGGCCCTGATGCGTGCGTCGCTCGAAGGAAACACCGAGACTGTTGCGCGGTTGCTGGAAAGTGGAGCTGATGTCAACGCAAAAGATGATGAAGGTCGGACAGCTCTGATGTTTGCGGTTACCAACATGCAGACCGACTCCGCGAAAGCATTGGTGGAGCATGGGGCGGATGTGAATGTAAAAGCTAATGATGGTTGCACCGCACTAATGCTGGCGGCATCGGCTGGTGACAGTGAAATTATAAGAGATTTGTTGAGCAAAGGCGCTGATGTATCGGGGAGATTCACTCAGACCGATAAGACAGCCCTAATGCTTGCGAAAGAGAAAGGGTACAGCGAGATCGTACAATTACTCGAGGCAGCCGGAACTAAACAATGACTGTAGGCCTGGCTGTCCGAACATGCGAAAGGGAATAAACCATCGAGCCGCAAGGAGAGTTATGCAACCTAAAGGAATCCTGGTAATCGTAATCTCACTACTGTTCACGGTCGCAGGATGTAGCGTTGCTAAGCGAGCTAGCCGCAGCCCAGAAACAGATGCCTTATTGCGTGCTGCGAGCGCGGGAAATGCCGACACCGTCAGGACACTACTGGCCTCTCCGAACGTGGATGTTAATGGCATCGATGATCACGGCAATACACCCTTAATCCAGGCAGCGCGGTTCGGACACGATGAAGTAGTGACGGCGTTGCTAATGGCCAAGGCAGACGTGAAGACGAAGAATGATGAAGGCAAGACGGCTCTGATGTTGGCAGCCGAAGGCGGACATGATGAAACCATCCGGGTGCTTACGCAGGCTGGCGCTGGGAAGTAAACGCGCCATTGCACCTGGGCGGTGGCAATTCGTTCGATGAGGAGGAAACAAAAGGAGCTACGATGCCGGAAAAGGAAACATTTAGAACGAGCAGCGGAAGACAAGGCGGAGGGAAAATCTCCGAGCACCCAAGCGGGAGAGTTTGTTCGCGAGGAGATCGAGCACATTCGCGAAGGCAAGCACGGCGCCCGCTCAACCAAGCAAGCGATTGCGATCGGACTGTCGAAAGCCCGGCGGGCGGGCGTAAAGCTGCGTCCGCCAAAGAAAGCGTCAAAGACAACCCGCGAGCAAGCGGCACGCGATACTCGCAAAGGAAAGAGTCGCGTCAAAAAGAAGTCAACAAAGCGGTCGCGCGCAACCTTGCGTGCACTCAAACGTGAAGGACACAGCGTGGCATCCAAGAAGGCGCTATCGCGCCAGGCTCGTGCCGCGGCAGCTAAACGTTCGGCTGCTTCGCGCTCGCGTTCGGCGAAGAAGGCTGCTGCGACCAGGAAGAAATAAAGCCAAAACTTATGAGAGTTGAAGCAGAATGGCAGAAACAAGGTTCTAGTGGCTGTTGAAAAAGGGGGTGCCATTCTCAGCG
>JAIVJP010000146.1:3027-5152 GCA_020199975.1 Acidobacteriota bacterium | reverse complement strand
CAGCAGCGCCAACACCGTGGCTGCATATGCACCCGCCAGCACATCGTCAGCCATGACACCCAGTCCCGCTTCCAAGGACTCAAGCCGCCGAATCGGATATGGCTTCCAGATGTCGAACGCCCGGAATAACAAGAATCCAGCGATGACGAGGGTCCATTGAATTGGGCCAACGATAGGTAAAACCAAAAAGGTAATTAACTGTCCCGCAACTTCGTCAATTACTACAGTGCTCGGGTCCTTGCGACCAGACAGAGCCTCAACGCGGTTTGCAGCCCAGAAGCCTGCCATTGTAATGCATAGGACCCCAACAAGGGTGCAGGCAAACCAGAGAGAGATGAACCTTCCATGAATTCCATGACCCTCGCCAAACGCCCGGAAGAATTCCATTTTCAATAATTGCCAAAGCAGATAAAGCCCAACGGCGAAGATTGATCCCCAGGTACCCGGTGCTAGCGGAAGATAGCCAACGCCGCAGGTTGCGATGGCCCGCGCAAGGTAGTCCTTAGGCGAAAGAGCCACTCGCCTCTTTGTAATGACCACGTCAGTGGTGACAACGGGGGGATTGAATTCGTCGCTCGATTCTTTTGTCGCCATCGGTGTTACAACTCTGTTACCGGTCACACGTCGGTCCGCGCGGCTATGCCGCGCTTCGTGCGAAAAGGCTTGGAGACTGTGGCAAAACTCGACTTGATTTTACGCTGAAAGCGTTCGCTAATTGGAGCCCAGCGTTGCTTCAACCCTGGGACTCCAGTTTCCTCATAATCCTAAACTCTGAAAGAGTTCGCCAGGTTAGCCGTTGCGTGCGATTTAGCCAACACCTTCGGCGTTACTATTCTTTGGATGCGTGTAAGCCCAGGGTTGAAGCACCCTGGGCTCCAATTAGCAAACGCTTTCAGCGTTATTTGTGCCGAGTTTTCAGGCCGTTCCAACTCAAGCGGCAACACAGACTTAAGTCTATGCTACGTAATGATTCGACCCACCAGATCGTATTGCTGTGCTCCTGTAATCAGGACGTTCACGAGATCGCCGGGTTGCGGGCTTAGACCTTCCGGGGCATCATTGATTAACACGCAACCATCTATATCCGGCGCCTGTGTCTCCATTCGGCCCTGCCAGAGAAGTTCGCTTTCGTTTGACTCACCTTCAAACAACACCCGGACAGTGTCTCCTACTCTTGCTTGGTTGCGACGACGTGAGATGCGCAATTGCTCTTTCATCAAACGAGCCCGGCGCTTGTTGGCGATCTTCGGGGCGACTTTGTCTCCCAGCTCGAATGCCGAAGTGCCCTCTTCGTCGGAGTATGTGAACACGCCAACACGATCGAATTCGACGTTTCTAACAAATGCCAGGACTTCTTCAAAATCTTCCTCAGTCTCTCCCGGAAACCCTGTGATGAACGTCGTGCGAATGGCAATTCCGGGAACGCGATCACGAACACGCCCGATCAAACGCTCCAGACTCGCACGGTTTCCCCCACGTTTCATCAGTTTGAGAACCTTCTGGGAGGCATGCTGCAAGGGCATGTCCAGATACTTCACCGCTTTGGGCTCGGTCGCCAACACATCGAGAAACGCATCGCTGATATGAGTTGGGTAGGTGTACATCACGCGCACCCACTCAATGCCATCCGTGTGTGACAGTTCTCTTAGCAGATGTGTGAGAGCGTCAGCCTTCCCCAGATCTTCTCCGTAGCGTGACGAATCCTGGGCAACCAGGATCAATTCCTTCACGCCTTCTTCGGCAAGCTGTTGGGCTTCAGCGACAATCGAGCCAAACCGACGGCTGCGGAGATGCCCACGCATTTGCGGAATGAAACAGAAAGCGCAGGGTCGATCGCAGCCCTCAGCAATTTTTATGAAAGCGTAATGGCTCGGCGTAGCGAGAACGCGTGGCGTGGATTCGTCATATAGGTACGTCGCACTTTGATTACCCAGCGGAATCACAGGCAAAGAGCGCGTGTTTGTTTGCGGATCGCACACCTCAAGGATGTGGTTTATCTGGCTCGTACCGATGAATGCGTCAACTTCCGGCATTTCAGCTTTCAAGTCATCACGGTAGCGCTCAACCAAACAGCCGGCAACGACGAGTCGCTTGGCTTTGCCGGTTGTCTTGAGACGCGCCGCTT
>JAIVJP010000146.1:0-2868 GCA_020199975.1 Acidobacteriota bacterium | reverse complement strand
TTTCTGTTCCTTCCAGGTCAATAAGGGCCTGGTCAATTTCCCGCAGCTCGGCCGCGGAGAGTTCTTGGCTGCCGAATCTCACGCGGTTGTAGAGTCTGGTTATTTTCAGAGCCTCCCGCGAGCCCAGGTTTGATGCAAATTCAAGTGGAGTCTGATCGCTCAACCTCGACAAGCCTCTCTGTGCCAGTAAATCCATTAGCCTTTGATAAAAATCGACCGCTGCTGTTTCCGGCTCGCGGGTGCCCCGGGAGATTGTCAGGCCGCGACGCCAACCCAGCGTCAGCACCCTTACGAAGAACACCGTTATTAAAACCGTTACCAGTCCCAGGGTGAGGAAAATTCCTTTGCTGGAGACGGCGGGAACCATTTCCTTTATGCTTCCGAACACCTCAGAAGCAATACGTCGGTAATCAAAGACCCGGTTATGGAGGGAGGTTGCTAGAGACCGTTGTTCCTGTTTGTCGTAACCCACCACGTATTGAAACCAGATCAATTCCAGCGCCTCGGCGTACTTTCCAAGTCGAGCCGCGAGGCCGACGGTTTGTGGCTCGGCCCTTCCCGGCGCTGGCGTTGGGTCAAACGTAACCCAGGATTTGGTTTCCGGAAAATAGACTTCAACCCAGGAGTGGGCGTCACTTTGCCGCACGGTGTAGGCGCCGGCCGCTTCGTTGTATTCGCCGGGTAAGAATCCGTTGACTATGCGCGTGGCGACGCCCTGAGTGCGAAGCATGACGGCCATGGCCGTCGAGAAGTACTCGCAGTGGCCGGCGCGGATTTTGAAGAGAAAGTCGGAGAGTGGGTCCGCTCCGGTGGCTCTCATCTGCAGCGAGTAGCCAAAGTTCTGGCGAAGCTCCGTTTCGATCGCCTTCGCCTGATCGTAGCGATTGCGGGCACGGGCATTGGAAATTATCGCGCGGGCATAATCGGCGACTCGCCGATCAAGCCCGCGCGGATATTCCTGATAGCGTTTGTCGGATCCGGAATAGGAGTGCATGTCGCGGCGCAACGTTTCAGGATCCGGTTCAGCGGTGTCAGAGACAACCGTGTACATGACGCGGTCAAGATCGTGGGCACGCGATTGAATCGAACCCTCGGCATCAACTCGAACAAACTGAAAATCGCCCCGAATCCCCAACACACGCGGCGCAGCAAAAAGCACCGTTGAACTGAGGGGTTCGAGAAACACCGTCTGCGTTGTCAGCCCCTTAAGTGCGTCGGCAGTGCCCAGGCGGAAGAATCCCCGCTCATTTAGTTTTTGCTGAGTGAGCCGTGCCTCGGAAGACTTTTTCCAGGCTCGGCCAGTAAACTCATCGAGAGCCAGCCCACGCCATTTCAACCCAAGCCCGCGCGCTGAGTTGGGGTCTTCGATGCGTACCCGCATCACCACTTGGTTGTTCTGCTTTAGATCCCCGATTTCACCCAGCCTCACACTTTCAGAAAACCCAATGAAGTTGGTCAAACCCGCGCCGCCGCGAGAGATGACAGCGGACCCAGCCCGGGGAGCAACTAGAAACAGCGGCAATGCCAGAACCAATATAAGTAACAGCATTGAGAGAGCTACGAGCGGCAAGCGGCTGGCTTCGATATCTCTTTTGCCGCGAGGGCCGACAAGTTTCCTGAAAACCCTGGAATCAGGAGGAACGAGAAGCCGAGTCTCGGCATATCTAACTCCCCGTTGTGCCTTGCGGATCTCAAAAGCTATCACCGTCGACAATGAACAAAGCAGATAAAGAGTCAGCGTTCCGAGAAAGACGGGACTAAAGCTCAGACCTGCGGCCAGCAATAGTTCGAAGAAGGAGATGAGGTAAAGGAAGACCCAATCTCGATCTGACTTAACCTGCAGCAGTTTGATTGCGGAAAGAAAAACGATCAGATGCGCCAAGGCATTAACGCCCAGCCTTCCGGGCGCTTCGCCTATCGCCCTTTGATACTTCCAATCAAACAGGAATAGGGGTATAGAGAGCAAGACAATTGCCAGCCCGAGGCGTTCGGACAATTGCCATTTCGTACCCTCAAGATTCCATGCCACAACCATAACGGCGGCAAAGAGTGTTCCCAGTGCGAGATGCAGTCCGCCAGCCAGCATCAACGCCAGCATGGCGACCGCGATCATCGCGTAAGAAGAGGCCTTAAAATACGTCGCAAAACTCATTGGTAAGTTGCTAAGTCTACTGCCAGCCGCTTGCTATTTCTAATCTTGCCCAGGCTATTGCCGGGCGCTAGTGGATTATCGCACCGCCCCGCTTCGTGATGTCAGTTACTGTCGTTTCACTCGGATTTCATAGAGTTTCGGCCAGAGCTTGCCGGTAACGAAGAGTCGGTCATTGTTCTCGTCATATGCGATGCCATTTGGCACCGCCTCATTGTCGTTAGCATCGCTCAGCGCACGTAATCCCGTTAGATCAATCCAGCCGACTACTCGCCCCGTCTGGGCGTCTATACGCGCGACGCGCTCCTTGTGCCAGATGTTGGCGTAGATTTCACCGTGAACGTATTCAAGCTCGTTTAGGCTGCTGACCGCAGTACGCCCCTCCAGGACGGAGATTGTTCTATTTACCCGAAAGTTGTCCGGGTTAAGAAATCGTATTCGATTAGTGCCATCACTCATGATTAGCGAGCTACCGTCATTTGTGAGTCCCCATCCCTCACCTCGGTAGGAAAACTCACCCAACTTCTCAAAGCTCTCCGCGTCATAGATAAAGCCCAGTTGATGCTGCCAGGTTAGCTGGTAGATTTTGCCTTTGAAGAGCGTGATCCCTTCTGCAAAGTACGGCCTCGGTACGTTGATCATGTTCAGAATCTTGCCTGTTTCAGGTTCCACACGGCGGAGGCTCGACCTGCCCTCCTGCCCAGTACTCTCCAGCAGCT
>JAIVJP010000145.1 GCA_020199975.1 Acidobacteriota bacterium | reverse complement strand
GAGTAGAGCCGGAAAAAGGCACGACTCCGCTGAGCATCTCATAAAGGATCACACCGAGACTATAAACATCGGCAGCGGGCGTTAATTCGGCGCCGTCACATTGTTCAGGGGACATATAACGCGGTGTGCCGATCATCGCGCCCACCAAGGTGAGCGTCTTGGAATCGTCCTCTTCGAGAGAGTCCGCGGCAAGTTTCGCGATGCCAAAATCAAGCACCTTAACTACGGCCGGCACTTCGGAGCTTTGCACGATGAAAATGTTCGCAGGTTTCAGATCGCGATGGATGATTCCGGCGTCGTGTGCGGCAGCCACCGCGGCAGCCGCTTGTAGCATCAAGGCCACCGCGCGAGCGGTATCGAGCGGGGCTTCTGTCGCCAGCACGTCTCGCAGCGTGCGCCCCTCGAGCAATTCCATCACGATATAAACGTAGCCATCGGATGTGCTCCCGAAATCTGTTACGCCTACGGCGTTTGTGTGTTGCAAGCGGCCAGCGGCTCTAGCTTCGCGACGGAAACGCACTTGTGCGGCTTCGTCTTCCACGAAACGTGGGTTTAACACTTTGATAGCGACTGGTCGATCGATGAGTAAATGACGCGCGCGATAAACCGTGCCCATCCCACCAATGCCAAGCCGTTTCTCTATTCGGTATTTGTCGTCGAGCGTGTGGCCGATCAGCGGATCAACGGGAGTCTCGCCGACCACTGTCGAGTCCGCCTGCAACGGCGAGTTGTCTTCCGGACACACTTGCGTCCCAGTGGAATATTGCCGTCCGCATATTGGGCAATGAAGCATATTTGGATTCGCGCCTTGAGAGAGCGAGGCTCAGGAATTATCCCGCAAAATGCGGTTAGATGCACTTAGCGGAAAGTCGGCGCGACTTATCTTGTAGTAAACGAGATCGCCGCCGTAGTAGTAAGATCATCGAGGTCCTCGAGCGTAAACAGTTGCAGATGCAGCCGTGAGTTGCAATCTCGACTTTGATGCGATCACGTCTTAGTCGGCGCTGGTTACGCTGACGCGTTCGTGAATCACCAGCTCAGGCTCACCATTCTTATCCATTGCCGTTTCATTCTGCAGGCGATTCTCGTATGCGGCCCGCACAAACGAGGCGAAAAGAGGATGCGCGTCGAGTGGCTTCGATTTGTACTCAGGATGAAATTGACAGCTCAGGAACCAGGGATGGACATCGCGTGGCAGTTCAATTATTTCCACGAATTTCTGGTCAGGTGAAACACCGCTAAAAACCAGACCTGAGCGTTCGAGAGTTTGACGAAACTCAGGATTGAACTCATAGCGATGACGATGTCGTTCACTGATTTCCGCCGCACCGCGGTAGACTTCGCGCACCAGGGAATCGGGCGCAAGATGGCAGGGCCAGGCGCCCAGCCGCATAGTCCCGCCCAACTCTTCGACGTCGATCAGATCCCGGAGCTTGAAGATAACGGGATAGGGCGTGTCAGCATCAAACTCGGTCGAGTCGGCATCCTTGAGACCGCATTCCTGCCTGGCGTATTCGATACATGCCGTCTGCATTCCCAGGCAAATTCCGAAATACGGCGTGCGGCTCCTTCTCGCATAGGAGATAGCGCGGATCATTCCCGCGACTCCACGCTTGCCGAAACCCCCGGGAACAAGAATGGCGTCGAAGTCGCGCAAGCGGGATTCATAATCATCGTCCATGAGCTCTTCCGACTCAATCCATTTCACGCTCACCCGAAGTTTATTGGCTACTCCTCCGTGGGTCAGTGCCTCACGGAGTGATTTGTAAGAATCTTCGAGCTCCACATATTTGCCGACGATCGCAATAGAGGTTTCTCCGCCGGAAGGCTCGCGAATCGTTCCCACCAGGTCGCGCCACTCGGCGAGCTCAGACTGAGAAGCGCGCGCACCAAAACCGAGCTGCGTGACTATCAACTCGTCCAGCCCTTGTTCATGAAATGCGAGCGGCACATCATAAATCGTGTCCACGTCCATTGCGCTGATTACGGCTGATTCTTTTACGTTACAAAAAAGTGCAATCTTCGACCGTAAATCGTGTGATAGCGGTCTCTCTGATCTGCACAACAGCACATCGGGAGCGATACCAATCTCTCGCAGGTCGCGAACTGAGTGTTGGGTGGGTTTTGTCTTTAACTCACCGGCGGCGGCGATGAAAGGTACGAGCGTGACGTGAACAAATAGGGCATTCCCTGCCCCCTCTTCGTTTCCCATCTGGCGAATGGCTTCGAGGAACGGCAAAGATTCAATATCACCGACGGTGCCGCCAATCTCAACGATGACTGCATCAGGCTGGTCCTTTTCAGAAACCGAACGCACTGCAGCCTTGATCTCGTTTGTGATGTGGGGAATTACCTGAATAGTTTTGCCGAGATAATCGCCACGTCGTTCTTTTTCGATCACGGAAAGATAGATCCGGCCAGTGGTCCAGTTGTTTGCCTGGGATAAGTGAGCATGGGTGAAGCGCTCGTAATGGCCCAAATCGAGATCGGTTTCGGCGCCGTCATCAGTAACAAATACTTCGCCGTGTTGAAATGGAGACATGGTCCCCGGGTCGACGTTGATGTAAGGGTCCAGCTTAATCAGGGCAACCTTCAAGCCGCGTGCCTCCAGCAGGCAGCCAATCGAAGACGCCGCCAGACCTTTCCCTAGGCTCGAAACCACTCCGCCGGTTACAAAAACGTACTTAGGCATCTGTTCTCCAAACTCTCAACTGCGCGCCTCTCGCCAACATTGGTTTAGACTTCCTCCTTGTCAGGATCCCCAGCCTCAGGTCCATCACCGGATTCTTGTTCGCCGTTGTAATAACCTTGCTTGAAGTCTTCCTGAACTTCCATCGCTTTCCCAGCGGCAGGATCCAGTATTTTCTGCAGCCCAGACATCCCGGCGCTAAGCAAGCTCGGGGCTTCGTGT
>JAIVJP010000435.1 GCA_020199975.1 Acidobacteriota bacterium | reverse complement strand
GGAGAATCTCTGGCCTGACGCCTTGTCCTTAAAGAAGTAGGGCGCCGAGTTGAGGTTCAGGTTCTGGTACAGATTTCGCGCGTATCTCCCCAGATAGCCCACCTCGATCACCATATTGGCGGGCAACTCACGCTGAACGGTGAAGTCGAATGCGTGGTTGTACGGATCGCCGAGATTCGGATCCACGCCGAATGAGAGCAGCTCGCCGAACCCTTGCGCGGGCACAATGGGCGAGGTCACCGCCGTGTTGACCGGGACAGGGATCGGCCCATCGATCCCGACACGGAACGGCTGGCCCGCGCTGTTTAGCGGACGCCTGAAGTTGAGCGTCTGGGCAAAACCGACACCGAGCATCGGAATAACGACGCTCGAGACGGGATTCAGGCGGTCGTAAATCAGCGCGTAGCCGCCGCGAATCACCGTCTGCCGCTCGCCGAAGGCGCGCTTGAGCAATCCGCTATCGAATGATGGCTGCCATGCAAGGGAGAGGCGCGGCGAGAAGTTTTTGCGCTTGATCTCGAACACGTCCCGGCCCGCTTCCTTGACCGGCACGTAGGCGATGTCCGGGTTGAAGATGTCGCCATTCTCTGCCGCCGCTCTCTTCTGTCGCAGGTAATCCCGCGGATCAATGAGTTCGAGGTTGCTCCGGTAAGCCAGAAGTGTTTGGCGATCCAGCACATCTTTGGGCGGGGTGTGCCACTGGTACTGGACCCCGTAGGAGAAAGTGACAGAGGGCTTCATCCGCCACGTGTCGGCGAAGTAGAACTCCCAGTGACGCAGCTTCGCGTTGTTGATGAGTGGCGTGCCGATGGGGTTTGGCTGCAAGTTGGCGTCACGCGTTGCCAGGTACGCGACGTCGTTCACGATGCCGAGCAGCGAGGTGTAGAGGGCATTGTAAGTGGCCGCATCCGAAGCGCGTAAGCAGTTTGTCGTGACGGTGGCGCTGCACGCGGTTGGCCGTTCGGCGGGAGCAACTGTTAAAAACCCGAAGTTGCCGACCGTCGCGACGGGCGTGCTGAGCGAGCCGATCACCTTGTCATTCCTGAGGTGGAACGTCTCAATACTGCGCAGGGTGCCTCCGAACTGAAAAGTGTGCGTCCCCTTCGTCCAGGTCGCGTTATCAACAAACTGCGTGGTGCCGCCTCCCAGCGTCTGCCTGCGGGCGCGCTGCGTGTCAACATCAATTGCCTCATCAATGCGGGCTACGTTAACGGCGACATTGAACCCGGCAATCGTACTCGGATCGATGACGCCTAGGACGAAGTTGTCAAAGGCGTGTCCGACGCGGAACTCATTCACGAGGTTGGATCGGAGCGTGCCGATCACGCCGACCGTCACATTCTTCGGTCGCTCCGAAAAGGCGGCGCCCGCCGTCCGCTCGACAATGTTGACCTGACTCGCGCTCAATTGGATGTTACGGTACAACGAGCCGCGCGCCTCCACCGACCAGTTTGAACTGATCTTATGGTCGAGACGGAGCACGCCGAAGTCATCACGTAGAGTGGTTGGAATGTTAGTGATGAACCCGCCGGTGTTAAGTCCGCCGTCGCCCAAGGTAAGATCGTTTGGCAGCGGCAGCGTCCTCAAGTATGCCATGACCCCCGGATTAGAACCGAGCGCGCGCGGGTCGAACGTCCTCGGGTCGAAGGTGTTCACGGCGCCTGAGGCGTCTCGGAATCTCAACAGGCCATCGCGGAAGCTTTGAGTCGGAACGATGCGGGTGACCTGCGTCGAACCGGGCACCCGACGGCCTTCATAATTAAAGAAGAAGAAGGTGTGGTCTCTCCAGATCGGCCCTCCCACAGAGGTCCCGAACCGGTGGTCTTTCGCCTCCGGCCTGCGGATACCGAGCCGGTTGTTATTCCACGTATTCGCATTGAGATTGTCGTTTTGATGGTAGGCATAAACCGAGCCGTGAAAGTCGTTGCCCCCGCGCTTGGTCACGAGCGTCACCTGCGCTCCCCCCGAACGCCCATAGCTGGCGGTCGGGTTAGCCACCGTGACTTGAAATTCTTCAACCGACTCCGCCGGGATCGGCGCGACTGTTCCGAATCCGCCTCTGAAGCCGACCTGATCGGAAACGTCGAGACCATCAAGGCTGAAGGAGTTTTGATCGGCGCGTGAGCCTGAGACCTCGCCGCCCGGAGCCACTGCCGGTTGCAGGGCGAGAAGCGCGGTCGCCTGGCGATTGATAGTCGGCAAACGCTCGATGCGATCTTGCTCGATGGTGTTGCCGACCGTCGCATCGTCCGTCTGCAACAAAGCTTCCTGCGTGCTCGACACCGTGACTGTTTCGCTGACGTTGCCGGCCTCTAGCGTCGCGTCGCGAGTCGTCGCAGCGGCGATGTCCGCCTTGACATCTGAGAACACGATGGTGCGGAACCCCTGGCCGGTGATCGTGATGTCGTAAGTAGCCGGGGTGATATTGGCGAAGGCGTAGCGGCCTTCATCGTTGGTAGTGGCAGTCTTTTCAGCTTTGGTTGTTTTGTCAACCAGCTTGACCGTAGCGCCGGCCACGACGGCTCCGGTAGTATCAGTTACCAGTCCGGAAATTCTCGCGGTCGCCGCGGTCTGCCCCAAAACGGTTGCAGGCCATACGGAGATGATCAGCACGAAGACTAAGAAGCGGGCGGTTTTCATATTACTCTCCTCCGATGAGTGGTTGGGCCGGGTTTCCCCTGTTCAGATTGTGAAATGTGTCGTAGGGCGGTTACTTCAACGGCGCTTCCTGGGCGCGGGCGGGTTGAAAGATAACCTGCACTAACAGCAGGACGATGATTAAGCGAATACTTCTGCGCGAGAGTCATAACTCGAAATCTCTCTTCTATTGAATAAGGCAGGCGTTCCGTCGAATAGAGTATGTGTTTAACGCAAGTGCTGCAAAATGTCAATAGTGCGACACATACTGCATAG
>JAIVJP010000144.1 GCA_020199975.1 Acidobacteriota bacterium | reverse complement strand
GGGTAGTTTGGTTTGATTAGGACAAGGTGAGAGAAATGATTCAACCAGCGCCGGAGGCGCGGCAGAAGGTTGCCAGGGGCGCGCGGCAATTTGGCGCGCTGCCCCTGGGTTTAGGTTACAACACGACCCGCCCTAAAAGGGTGTAAAGAACCGCGCAACCCTGAATCTCTGGAGATCCAGTTGCGCCCTTTCAAGGCGCGGTTGTATTTATTGGATTGATCCAGGGGCTGCGCGAAGACGCTTGCCCCCGGGCCACCCTCTGCCGCCTTCGGCGCTAATTGATTCTTACTGTTGCATTCTCTCCAAGGAATTTCCAGCATTGTTGCCATCGCGCCACATATCACGCTTTCCTCAGCCTGATTACCTGGCTTTGCAATCGGCATGAGCATTGCTTGTCAATTCTCTGTCAAAAGACTTCTAGACGAAGCCCGCAAGGGAGAGTCAAACCAACTTTGCTCAAACAAACTACGCTTGGTTTACCAGTTGAAACTGACGGCATCGGCCTCCACACCGGAGTAAAAGTGCACGTGCGACTCGTGCCGGCACCGCCAGATACCGGCTACATGTTCAGGCGCACCGACTTGGGCGGTTTCGAGATTCCAGCCACTGTGGAATCTGTGGCCCATTGCGGCTACGCGACCACGTTGATGCGCACGGGTGTGATGCTCTCGACGGTCGAACATCTGTTGGCGGCTCTGCGCGGCTCAAACGTCGACAACGTTTTCATCGAAGTTGACAACCTCGAGATTCCAATTTTGGATGGCTCAGCGGAAGTGTTTGCCGAAATGATCGAGCAGGCAGGCATCGTTGAACAGCCTTTAGCGAGGCGGGCCTTGCTGGTGCGCGAACGAGTCGCCTTTGAGCAGGGCAATCGCCGGATCTCAGTTGAACCGGCGGACAGCTATCAGATTGACTGCCTCATAGACTTCCCTCACCCCATGATCGGCGTCCAGCGCTTTTCCTTAGAACTCAATGATGGAGCGTTTAATCGCGAGATTGCAGCCGCCCGCACGTTCGGCTTCACCGCAGAGATTGAAGAGCTGCAACGGTCAAATCTGATCCGGGGCGGCTCGCTTGATAACGCCATCGTGCTCACCCCTGAAGGAATGATGAACAAAGAGGAGTTGCGCTTCCGGGATGAGTTTGTGCGACATAAGATCCTGGACATCATCGGCGATCTGGCATTGCTCGGTATGCCGCTGCTGGGCCGCGTCACCGCGGAACGCAGTGGTCACATCATGCATGCGGGTTTGATGTCGAAGCTGCTGCGAGTGCGTTCCGCGTGGGATATTGTGGATATGCCTTCTGGTAGCTACTTCTCCGGCAAAAACTCATAAGTGAGATGCAGATGCACCAGGCCGGGAACGACCTCCGGTTTCACTTCCCTTGCCCGCAGACGTAGCGAACCACCGGAAGGAGCAATCGGAACTACGCTCGACAATTGCTCGGGACGCAGAATCTTTAGCGGATTGATGCGGGCATCGATAGCCGATTGGACCAGGGTGGCGATCGAACTCTGGGCCAGCGAAGGGACATTTTCCAGACGCATATCGGTGATCTTAATTCTAGCCTGCAAAACTTGCGCGCTACGATCAAACTCCAGACTCCATTCCGTGTGGGCCACACCGCGAAACTGCAGGCAGCCGAGAAGTGTTGAGTTATAGGCGCCCGAGAAGGCCAGTGGCGCTACGATCTTCCCCTGCTCGAATTTAACCGCCGTTTTTACGCCGTTGTTTTCCCGTTGCAGAGTGATTGCGCTGGGACATGACTCTGTGGATTCGTCGGTTCTGTTCTTGTCGGAATCCGTAATGACGAGCGGAGCGGAAGGCGCTTTAAGGTTATCGAAGATCGCCTCCAGGAATGAGTTAAAGAACTGCTCTTTGACTGTGATTGTCGCTTCCCCGGTTCGGGGCGGGCGTGGCTGATTCGCCTGGCCGAACGCGGAAATAGCGGTCAACAAGATGCTGATAACGATCAATGCTCTTGCCGGAATGTTCATTCGACTTCCCATCGCAATCCCCCTGGAACTTACAAACCACTGCGAACGATGTCGTGCAGCCTGATCAAGCCCACGCACGCTCGCGCTCCGTCGACCACCGGCAAAACCGAAATTTGCGAGGGTCGATCCTCCATTAAACGAAGCGCATCGTAGGCTAGTGCGTCAGCGCAGACGACTACCGGATTGCGCGTCATGATTTCTTCGCTTTTGAGATCTTCGAGCGAGCCGTGGTCCATGCGCTGAATGGCGCGACGCAGATCGCCGTCTGTGATAATTCCCGCCAGTTGACCCGCTTCATCTAGTACGTTTACGGCCCCAAGGCCCCCATCGCTAATTCCCTTAACCACTGCCACCCAGGTCGATTCTGTTTTAACGGTTGGGTTCCGATTACCGCCATGCATCAAATCCGCAACCTTTAAAGTCAAACGCTTCCCCAGCCGGCCTGCCGGATGGTTAACGGCAAAGTCATCCAGTGTTAGCCCCTTCATTTTCATGAGCGTCATGGCCAATGCATCGCCGAGTGCCAACGCCACCGTCGTGCTCGTGGTCGGAGCCAGATTGAGTGGGCAGGCTTCCTGGTCCACCGAGGCATCAAGCACGGCATCGGCGCGATTTGCCAGAGTGGAGTTTAGATTTCCAACCACGGCAATGATCGGAACCTGTCGGTGCTTCAGGTAAGGAAGCATGGCGACAATCTCATCCGTTTCGCCGCTGTTGCTCAGGATCATTACGACATCATCCACGTTCACGATGCCGAGGCCGCCATGTAGCGCGTCGGAGGGGTGCAAATGCAAAGCGGCGGTGCCGGTGCTGGTCATCGTGGCCGCGATCTTCTGCGCGATAATGCCTGACTTGCCTACGCCGACGATTACGACCTTGCCCTTGCAGCCCGCCAGTAAACTCATCACGCGCTCCACCTGCTC
>JAIVJP010000143.1 GCA_020199975.1 Acidobacteriota bacterium | reverse complement strand
CCGCGCCTTCGGAGCTAGTTGAACATTTCGCCCCGTCTCAATCGCAGTCAATCACAACCTTGGTACGCTGGGAATTCGGCTACTTAACCTCGCTACCTGTGATTTACTCGCAAGGTGCGCGTCTCCCCGTCTCCCATTCTCCACCTCTCGCTCTCCCCGCGTCTCTGCATCTCCCGTGCCCGGTCATCCGCCATCGACCTCGGCAATCAACTGCACCCGCGACGTGATCTCCAGCGAACCCACTTCAATCGGCGTTTGAGCCGCGGCCATCCGGGTCATTTCCATTTTTTCATAAACAGGAACGGGCGGTCTTATCGTTCCCTCTTCCTGCACTTCAACGATTCCCACCAGACGCCCGCCGAGTGCCTGCGCAATCACGCGCGCCTTACCCATTGCTTCCTGAGTCGCCTGGGCCAAAGCTTCGTCGCGCGCGGGGCGGTCTCGTCGCAGTGTAAATGAAATTCCGGCGATGTCGTTTGCACCCGCCTGCGCTGTGGCATCAATTACCGCGCCCACCTTAGTCAGATCACTCAAGGTCACCGTCACGGAGTTACGTGCCTCGTAGCCGGTGATCGTGGGCGGTTGGTTTTCGCGGTAGACTCTCTGCGGTTGCAGACTGTAGCCGCTGGTCTTAACTTCTGCGCCGGCCCCAGCCGCGGCCTTGAGCGCTCGCACTACTGCGTCGCTTTTTGCCGCGTTTTCCTGCTGCGCATCAATCGCCCGTTTGCTCTGCGTCACCACTGAGACCGTGATAATCGCGGTATCTGGCTGCGCCTGGACAATCGAGTCGCCCGACACGGTCACGCGCGTGAGCCGCCTTGTGTTGCCTCCGCTTGCGGCTTGATTTCCGCCGGCGGGGCCTTGCGCTAAAGGGCGCATTGACCGCACCTCAAACGGTGTCCCTCTTTAAACCAACTCTCCTTCTGAAATCGCTGCGCGTTTAGAAGCAAGTATTTCTGCCCGCCGGCAACGATCAGCCAGCCACCCGCTTCGACAGTTTTTTCCAGCCTCCCGCGAACCGTAATCTGGGTCGCGACCTCTGCCAAGCCCTGCTGAGCCGTAAACAGCGTGACCAGCACAAGCGCTCCAAAAATTGTTAATAGTTTTCTCATTATCAGCGTCTCCCTCCAAAATTCATTGTTCATTCTGCGCCAGGAGAGAGAAAAGTACTAGCGCCGAAATCAGAGAACGCTCGGAGGCGCATATTCTTGCTTCATGTAATTAGAAAACACTCTCCGGTCCAAAACCTTAGTCCGCAGACTACGAAGATCTCATAGCACGACTTGGAGAAGCAGTAGGGAAGGCTGGTTTAACCCGCGCTGGCGCTGAATGACTCTTCAAGATGAGGATTAGAAAACAGACTGAAGGAATCCCTACTTGTGATTGAGTGGACCATACTGGGGTTGTGACTAGGTAAGGATAGCGGGGGTAAACTTCCCTACTGCGCTTCTCTAAGTTGTACTGTGTAATCTGTGGACTCAGGGATGCGTCATCTCCTCGGGCTTCACATACTTGTCAAACTCTTCACCCGTCAAAAACCCCAGTTCGATGACCGCCTCCCGCAAGCTAATACCTCTTTTGTGTGCGTGCTTAGCGATCTTCGCGGCTTTGTCATACCCAATATGGGGATTCAACGCCGTCACCAGCATCAGCGAACCTTTGACGTAGTCGTTAATCTGTTCGCGGTTGAGCTCGATCCCCGCAATGCAATACTCAACAAACCCGTGGCAGGCATCGTGAATCAGGCGAATCGAATGCAGCAGATTGTGAATCATTACCGGCTTGAAGACGTTCAACTCGAAATTACCCTGCGAGCCGGCAAAGGTTATTGCTGCATCGTTGCCAAAGACCTGCACCGAGACCATGGTCATGGCTTCGCTTTGCGTCGGATTAACTTTGCCTGGCATGATCGACGAGCCCGGTTCGTTTTCCGGCAGCGACAATTCACCCAGACCGCAACGCGGGCCAGATGCCAGCCAGCGTATGTCGTTGGCAATCTTCATCAACGAGGCGGCAAGTGTCTTCAGTGCGCCACTAGCGAAAACGATTTCGTCGTGAGCCGAAAGCGCGGCGAATTTGTTCGGGTGTGATTTGAACTGCAGACCAGTCAACTCGGCAATCTTCTGCGCCGCCCGCTCGCCGAATTCAGGGTGCGAATTGATGCCGGTGCCCACAGCGGTGCCACCAATTGCCAGGTCAAGGACGCCGGGCAGCGCTAACCGCAAACGTTCGATATCACGCGCGAGCAGATTGGCCCAGCCAGACATCTCCTGGCCCACAGTTAAAGGAGTCGCGTCCTGGAGATGCGTGCGCCCAATTTTTACGACGTCTTTGAATTCCTCAGCCTTCGCGATGATCGCATCGTGTACTTTCTTTACTTCGGGAATGAGCTGATGCAGCTGTTCGGCGGCCGCGATGTACATTGCCGTCGGGAAAGTATCATTTGACGACTGCGACATGTTCACGTCGTCGTTGGGATGAATTGGTTTTTTGCTGCCCAGCACGCCGCCCGCCAACTCAATCGCGCGATTGGAGATCACTTCGTTGGNNNCGTCCAGTTTTCCCTCGATTACTTCGTCTGCGGCCTGAACGATTCGTTTCGATTTCTCCGGAGCCAGCTTGCCCAGTTTTTCATTTACGAGGGCGGCAGCTTTTTTGAGGATGCCCAGTGCTCGAATCATCTCGCGAGGCATGCGGTCGTCGCCGATATTAAAGTGGAGCAAGCTACGCTGGGTCTGAGCACCCCAATACTTATCAGCCGCCACTTCAATCTCACCCATAGAATCGCTCTCCACCCGGGTGTTTACTTTTTTTTCAGTCGCTTCTTGAGACATTCCTATCCGCCTCCAGCCGTTGAACCCATCGCAATGATAACATCAAGCCCTATGAAACCGCTGGATTTGGAGCCTGCCATGTCCAATGCCGCTCAGCTTCGCTTCTGATCACCCGTCGTCCGCTTTCACGAGCTCAGGGCGTCTTGTCTCGGCTCCCGCTCCTGTTATAAAGTGCAGTCACAAGCTCCAGTCATTTCTAATTCGGCATTTCTTCCCCTTTCCCTTCGTTAGACGTAGTATGTCGACTCCTAACTCAGAGGTTTCATCTTTCCCGCGGCGCTCCGACACTTCGAAAGAGTTTAAGACCCGCGGCAGTGCCCATGACAAGCGGGAACATGAAAGAGACGGACAATGAATTTCAAACTTCGCCAAAGTTCCTTCTTTGTTCTCCTGGTGGGCACAATCTCGGTTGCTGTACTATCCCAGCAACCCAGTCAGCTCACCACTAGCGCTGAGCGACTGCGCCTACACATCACCTACCTTGCTTCGGAGGCACTCGAAGGCCGGCGCACCGGGACGCCTGGCGCAGACAACGCGGCCCAGTTCATAGCACGCGAGTTCGTCCGCCTCGGTCTGAAGTCAGGTTCTCCGTCTGCCCGCGCGTCGCGAACCAGGGGTGAAGCGCAATCCAGATTCCTGCAACGATTTCCGTATATCGCCGGCGTTGAACTCGGCAAGAACAACGTGATGCAGTTGATTCCGCAAACGGCAATCCAGCCAGCCGGAGGTGCGGGAACGGCCACTGCGGTTCTCGACTTCCGCGCCGGCAACGACTGGGTGCCGGTGGGTTTCTCCTCAAGTGCTCGTGTTGTTGATGCGCCGCTTGCTTTCGTGAACTACGGTATCACTGCTCCGGAATTGAACTATGACGATTACGCGGGTTCCCAAGTCGCCGGATACATTGCAGTGGTATTCTCAGGCACACCTGATGGAGACAATCCGCACGGCACGTTTGCCCGCTACGAAGACTTGCGCTTTAAAGCGATTGCGGCGCGCAACGCGGGCGCGAAAGGGTTGATCGTCATAGAGCGCGAAGTGAATTCCAAAGACGACCCTCTGTCGCGTCTTCGTTACGACCGCAACACCAGCGATGTAGGCTTGCCGGTAGTTGCCGTCTCAAGACAGGGCGCCGAACGTATTCTACAGGCCAGCGGCCTAGTCAATTCCATTTCCGAACTTGAAAATGCACTCCGTGAAATGACTGCTACCGCCACAAAGTTGGGTCGAACTGGCGGGCGGGACAAAGCCCTGGAACCCAGGCTGCTTGATTCTGTGAAGGTGACCCTTCAAGCAGACGTCATCCGTCGCGAAGTCGCTGCGGCAAATGTCATAGGCATACTCGAAGGCTCTGATCCAAACCTGAAGACCGAAGCCATCGTGATTGGCGCGCACTATGATCACCTCGGTCGTGGCGGCGCGGGCAGCCTGGCCCAGCGAGAAGGCGACGTGCACCACGGCGCAGATGACAATGCCTCCGGAACGGCGGGCCTGATCGAGCTGGCTCGTATTCTTTCAACCCAGCGCCCCAAACCACGACGAACAATCGTCTTCGTAGCTTTCAGCGGAGAGGAAGAGGGGCTGCTCGGCTCGAAATACTACGTCGACCAGCCGGTGATCCCGTTAGCAAACACCGTGGCCATGATCAACATGGATATGATTGGTCGGATGAAAGACAGGAAACTCGTGATCGGAGGCGTCGGCACCGCGCCGGAGTGGCAGGCGATGATCGAGCGGGCCAACCTCGTACAGGGTCTGACCGTCAGTGCTGGTTCTACGGCCCATCCTTCCAGCAGCCTGCCGATGGTGGTTGGTGCCAACGACCGAATGGTTGACGGCAAAGATTTAACCAAAGAGTTTCTGCTCACCTTGAACGAAGATGGCTTTGGCCCAAGTGATCACTCTTCGTTCTACGCCAAGCAGATCCCCGTCCTCTTCTTCTGGACCGGGACACATGTCGACTACCACAAGCCTTCTGATACTGCGGAGAAGATCAACTATGACGACGAGGCCCGCATACTCGCAATGGTGGCCCGCATCGTTCATGACATCGACGCGAGTGACAAACGGCCCACATATCAGGTCGCCAAAAGCGCAGCAACGGGACGCTCGATCGGTTTCCGCGTTTATCTCGGCACTATTCCTAACTACGCTGACTCGAGTGACGGTTTATTGTTGGACGGAGTGCGTGATGATTCCCCGGCGGCTCAGGCGGGACTGAAAGCCGGCGACAGGATTTTAAAGATGGCCGGGCGCGTCGTGCGGAATGTCTACGATTACACGTCCGCTCTAGGCGAGATGAAAGCC
The DNA here is from genome assembly GCA_020199975.1 of Acidobacteriota bacterium. Classification (GTDB taxonomy): domain Bacteria; phylum Acidobacteriota; class Blastocatellia; order Pyrinomonadales; family Pyrinomonadaceae; genus PSRF01. Next base: position 2,517 of record JAIVJP010000143.1, on the reverse strand, counting down.
GGTGAGGAGTATGAAGTGGAAATAATGCGCGGTAGCGAGCGCTTGAAATTGAAACTTACGCCGGCAGCGAGGAAATAAAAGGGGAAAAGGGAAAATGGGGTAAGTGGGTAAGGACAAGAAAACCGTGTTACGCCTTTTCCCAATTCCACTTTTCCCCTCAAAAGCATTTACCACCGCAGGTCGCGTTCGTAGCGATCTCCGCCGCTTACTGTTGCACATGGCGACGGCATCGGGCCCGAGATCATGGCCGCCACGCTTCACATCCTGAAAGAAGCCGGGGCCGAACTCGATATTGAAACAGTAGATATTGGCGAGAAAGTTTACCTCGCAGGCAACAGCTCAGGCATTGAGCCCAGTGCCTGGGAATCGCTACGCCGCACAAAGGTTTTTCTCAAAGCTCCGATCACAACTCCCCAAGGCGGCGGCTACAAGAGTTTGAACGTGACGGTGCGCAAGACCCTCGGCCTCTATGCCAATGTACGTCCCTGCGTCTCCTATCACCCGTTTGTCGAGACCAAGCATCCGCAGATGAATGTGGTCATAGTTCGTGAGAACGAAGAGGATCTCTATGCCGGCATCGAGCACCGGCAGACCGATCAGGTGGTCCAGTGTTTGAAACTGATCTCACGTCCCGGCTCGGAAAAGATCGTGCGGTACGCTTTCGAATACGCGCGCAGAAATAATCGCCAGAAGGTCACCTGCTTCACCAAAGACAACATCATGAAGCTTACGGACGGCCTTTTTCATAGAGTGTTCACTGAGATCGCCGCGGAGTATCCGGATCTTGAAAACGAACACTGGATCGTAGACATCGGCGCCGCCAAACTTGCCGACACACCTGAAGCCTTCGATGTTTTGGTAATGCCGAATCTTTATGGCGATGTGCTCTCGGACGTGGCGGCGCAAATTGCCGGCTCGGTCGGGCTCGCGGGTTCGGCGAATATTGGCGAGCACGTGGCGATGTTTGAAGCGATTCATGGGTCTGCTCCGCGCCGCGCCGGACAAAATCTGGCCAATCCGTCGGGTCTGTTGCTGGGCGCCGTGATGATGCTGGTCCACGTCGGAGAAACGGGCGTGGCGGAGCGGGTGCACAATGCCTGGCTGCGAACGATCGAAGATGGTATTCACACCTACGACGTCTACAAACAAGGAGTGAGTTGCGAGAAGGTGGGCACGAAGGAGTTTGCCGACGCAGTGGTGCAGCGCGTTGGGCTGACGCCGCAAACTCTCAAGGCAGCGAAATACAAGCCAGTCAAAGGGGAAGCAGTTGAAAGGAAGCAAGCCCCCGCCGCTCACGTGCGGGCGAAGAAGGATCTGGTGGGTGTGGATGTGTTTCTCGACTGGTTTGCCGCTTCGGCAAACGATCTGGGCAGCTTGCTTAGCGGTCTGAACGGAAACGGTCTGAAGCTCGAGATGATGAGCAATCGCGGCGTGAAGGTTTGGCCGGGTGGCCACTCGGAAACCTTCTGCTCCGATCACTGGCGCTGTCGCTTCCTATCTGAAAACAAAGGGGGCACAGTCTCGCACCCACAGATCGTTTCCCTGCTTGAGCGCGTCGCAGGTGCAGGCTACGACTTTATCAAGATTGAAAACCTTTACACCTTCGACGGCGAACGTGGCTATTCGCTGGATCAGGGGGCGTGAATTTCGAATTGCGGATTTCGAATTGTGAGTTTGCATGCTTAACTTGAAATACTTAACGGTGGAAAGGCTGCAGCGATGGTAAGAAAGCGAAATCCGAAATCCGCAATTCGAAATTCGAAGTCTCTCGTAGCAGTCATCATGGGCAGCAAGTCCGACTGGGAAACGATGCGTCATACAGACGAAGTGCTGACGAGTTTCGGCGTCGCGCATGAGTGTCGCGTAATATCCGCGCATCGGACCCCCGAGTTGGCCTCAGCTCTTGCCTCAAACGCTCAGGCTCGCGGCACCGAAGTGATCATCGCCGCAGCCGGCGGCGCAGCTCATCTGGCCGGCGTCATTGCCGCGCACACAACCCTGCCGGTGTTGGGTGTGCCGATGAAGAGTGACGCATTGAACGGCATGGATTCCCTACTATCCACCGTTCAGATGCCGGCCGGCGTTCCAGTCGGAACTCTTGCGATTGGAAAGCCCGGGGCCACCAATGCCGCACTATTCGCGGTGGCGATACTGGCCAATAGTCGGCCTGAACTGCGCGAAAAGCTGCGTCAATTTCGTGAAGATCAGGAAAAGCAGGTTCGCGAAGCCGTCCTCGAATAGCCGTAATTCACTCAACGGTAGCGACGGGGTTTGAAAACTCACGTCGCAGATAAGTCAACACCGAAGGTGTTCGCGAATTGCAACCCAGGATTTCCTACCCTGGGTTTCACAGGTTCAGGGGACCATAATAACGCCGAAGGTGTTGGCGAATGCGGCGGCAATCTCTCGCGAACTCCTTCAGAGTTAAGCATATTATTGATGGGTCCTAATCCCAGGGTAAGGAAACCCTGGGCTGCAATTTGCGAACACCTTCGGTGTAAGGCCACCATTCAGGAC
>JAIVJP010000434.1 GCA_020199975.1 Acidobacteriota bacterium | reverse complement strand
GCTGACCACCTTGGCCCTGCTGACCACCCTGGCCCTGCTGACCACCCTGGCCCTGCTGACCACCCTGGCCCTGCTGACCACCCTGGCCCTGCTGACCACCTTGGCCTTGCTGACCACCCTGGCCCTGTTGACCTTTGCCCTGTTGACCTTTGCCCTGTTGACCCTGGGCGCCAGCTGGGGAAGTCGCGCCCTGGGCCTTCTCGTTACCTTGACCTTGCTGTTGATTGGTATCTCTTGATTTCTCGTCTGCCATGTTTCCTCCCATGTGCTCGTACTAATAAGTAGGATTGGGCTTTGAAGTGTTTCAGAGAAACATTCTCTAGCCGGGTTACCCTGTCAGGTCTTATCAACCTCCATGCCATTCCGTGACCTCGCTGGCAACGGCGAAAAAACTAGTAAACACGCGCTCAAAAAACGTACACCGCGAATGAGATCGTACTAGAGTAAGGCACAGGGTTTTACCAATTACCTGCGTGCTATAATTCCGACATTAATGAGCACTGCCGGAATTTACATTCACATTCCCTTCTGCCGTTCGCGCTGTTCCTACTGCGATTTTGCAACGGGGATTTATGAAGGCGCGCTGGCTGAGAGTTATGTCCAGGCGCTGGTCAAAGAAATTCTGAGCTGGCAGGATATTGACACTCCCGCTGCAATCGACACTATCTATTTTGGCGGCGGCACGCCTTCAATGCTTTCAGCTTCGCAGATCGAAGTGATACTCGAGGCGATACACACTCGTTTCGGAATCCAGGCCAATGCAGACGTGGAAGTCACCATCGAGATGAATCCCGGGACGGTGACGCTTGCGCTGCTGCATGAGTTTCACCGACTCGGAATCGATCGCGCCAGTTTTGGCGCGCAAACCTTTGATGATCGTGAACTCGTACGCCTGGGCCGCTCGCATACTGCCCAGGATACACGGCAAACCTTTAACTACTTGAGAGAGGCTGGCTTCGATAATGTTAGCTTCGATCTGATCGCCGGATTGCCGGGCCAGACTCTCGAGGGATGGGAACGAAACGTCGATGAAGCGCTGACATTAAGACCCGAACACCTGTCGTTCTACCTGCTCGAGGTCCACGAAGGCACGCCTCTGGCCGAGCACATCAGGCGAGGCATGCAACCGCAGCCTGACGACGATCAGTCCGCACAAATGTATGAATTGATGCTCGACCGCGCCAGCTCGGCAGGATACGAGCATTATGAGATTTCAAATCTTTGCTTACCTGGGTTCGAGTCGCGGCACAACACAAAGTATTGGACGGGCGCGCCTTATTATGGTTTTGGTTGCTCGGCCCATTCATATGACGGCAGCTTCCGACGCTGGTCCAATGAGCGCGATGTCGCTCGGTACACCGGCCTGATTCAGAAAGACGCTTCGCCGGTCGTAGAGCGGATTGAGCTGAGTAAGCATCAGGCGCGCGCTGAAGCCCTTTTCCTTGGGCTGCGTATGATGCAGGGAGTAGATCTGAAACGGCACCAGTTACAATTTGGCGCTGATCCTTGGGACTCACACGAGGCAGAACTTGCGCGTTTTCGCGAAGCTGGATTGATTGAGTACGATGGCGACCTGATCAAGTTAACTCGTTCGGGTACGTTGCTCTCAAATGAAGTCTTTTCAGCCTTTGTGTAAAAGAGTCAATTGTCCTGTCTCTGAAGAGCGGTGACAAATCGTCGAGGACATGAATAAGGCTAGTTGCCATCGTCTTTCAGTTTTCAAGCATTAACGAGGTGTTTTCATGGGTTCCCTGCGTTAGCACCCCAATCCCGTAAGGATGGGAATGTTTATAGACCTTGGCCGAAAGACATAGCGTTAGCTCCAGAGGAGCGAAATGTTCGTACCGATGTGTGACGCAACCGATATATTTCGCTCCTCCGGAGCTCTAATCTCTTTGTTTCCTATCGGTCTATAAACATTGGTCCCCACGGGACGGTAAGACAATAGACTTGCTATTTGTTACACGAACTTCGGAGTGAGCACGCTAGCGTTGCGGCCTGGTTTTCTAAAAACTTCCATCGAGTTTTTGCGTTTACGCGGCTCGTCCACGCTCTTTGACAGGGGATACACGATTCAATTCGAGCTGAACGGTCTGCGCCGTCCGACTCCGATCAGTTCCGCAGGGCTGCTGATCAAGAAAGACATTTGCTACCACCCGAAGCCCGGCCAGAACCGGTCATTGCAGTCGTTGGACGTTTATGAGCCAGAGTCTACGTCGCTGAAGAGCCTGTCTCAGGTGATTCTGTTCATGCATGGGGGCGGCTGGCGCGCTTCGGATAAGAACGACCCGCTGGGAGTGCACGCCAACGTCTGCAAGGCGCTGGCGGCACGGGGCCTGGTTGCCGTCAACGTTAATTATCGGCTCGCACCCCGCGTTAAGCATCCAGAACCCGCGCGCGACGCCGCTTATGCCCTCCGCTGGACCAAGGAAAACATTAGTGACTACCAGGGAGATCCTGAGAGAGTGTTTCTCAGCGGACACTCGGCAGCCTGGCCCATTTCGCTGGGCGTAACTGGATGGCCGAGCATCTGATGACCAGCGCGGCATTTGGAAATGACCATGGCCTGCGTGCGCAGGCGTCACCTGTAAATCACGTTCGCGCGGACGCGCCGCCTTTTCTTTTGCTCAATGCCCAGGAAGACGAGAAGCTGGAAGAGGAAGCCGACGAGCTATCGTCTCTTTTGCGTAACAAGGGGGTGTCGGCAGAAACCTCGATCATTTCTGGTACTAATCACTTTACAATTCTTAGTCTCGTGGGCAATGGAGATGATACGCTGATTGACCGGATGGCTGAGTTCGTTAAGAGACAGTAGACCGTGGAGAGTGGACCGTGGACAGTGTACAGGAGGCAGGAGCAGGGGGCAGGAGGCATGAGGCGCGGTTCGCAGAATCAAAGTTCAAAGCACAAAGCAAATTCATGCCTCGTCCTTTGATCATCGCGATTGATGGCCCGTCGGGTGCTGGCAAGTCGACGCTTGGTCGTATGCTGGCGCGCGAGTTGAATCTGCTCTACATCGATACAGGCTCGATGTATCGAGCGGTGGCGCTGGCGGTTATGGAGTCAAGCATAAGTTCCACCGACGATGTCGCAGTGGGTTCACTGGCCGCCCGAGTGAGTATCGATCTGCGAGGGGACCCCGATTCGATGGAAGTCACGCTCGATGGGCGCGATGTAACCGAGTCGATACGCCGCGAAGAAGTCACGCATTTGTCATCAATCATCTCTGCGATACCGGAAGTGCGCCGGGCGATGGTCGAGCGTCAAAGAGAAATGGGTAAGCTGGGTGCGGTGCTGAATGGACGAGACATTGGGACGGTGGTTTTTCCTAATGCGGACGTAAAGTTCTTCCTGACCGCGGTGCCTGACGAGCGCGCCCAGCGCCGTTTCGTCGAGGAAAGCGTTCAGGATCCGAATGTCGACTTCGAAGCGACGTTCGTAGACATGACCGAAAGAGATCGCCGAGATTCCACCCGCGCAGATTCGCCGTTGAGGATAGCTGAGAACGCAGTGGTCATCGATTCGACCGGACTCTCGATCGACGAGGTGTTTGCAAAGATGATTGCGGTGGTTCAGGCGACGCTGGCGACACCGGGTGATTGGTAGCACGGACCTTGCTTGCAGTTATTGCACGAAATAAAGACTTCAAAACCAAACTGCTAGGGGAGAACAGAATCAACACCGAGCCGGCAGCCGGGAGGCCAGAATCTTATGACAATGAATAAGTCTTGGTTTAAGCGCGAAGCTGTCTGGATGATGGTCTTCAACTTCGCGCCGCTCTTTATTGCCTTGTTGGTCTTCATCATCGTAATGCTCGTGCGTTATCTCGCTGCTTAGCCAAATCGCCAGTCGGCAATTGCCAATCGGAATGACAACATGTTCACCGGCATCATTGAAGAACTTGGACGCGTGCGCTCGATCGACAGGCGCGGTGAAGACGCGCGCATCGTAATCATGGCGCACACAGTCACCAAAGACGCGCACGATGGCGATTCGATTGCGGTCAATGGCGTCTGCCTCACTGCGCTTAGTGTGAACAAAGATTCTTTCGCGGCCGATGTCTCACGCGAGACCATGCAACGCTCAACACTGGGAAGAGTGCTCATGGGAGCGCCAGTCAATCTTGAGCGCGCAGTGACCCCGGCAACACGCCTGGGGGGCCACATTGTGCAGGGTCACGTTGATGCGCGCGGGACCTTCCTGGGGGCGACAGACCACGGCGGCTCCTGGACTGTGCGCATCGCCTATCCCCGGGAGATTGGCCAGTACCTGGTTTTCAAAGGCTCGGTCGCAGTCGAGGGCGTCAGCCTCACGATTGCGGGTTTAGGTGACGACTATTTCGAGATCGCCGTAATTCCCAAGACCTGGGAAGTTACAAACTTCTCTCATCTGCGGCCCAGGGACGAAGTGAACCTTGAGGCCGACATCATCGCCAAGTACGTCGAGCGAATCCTTGCGTACACGCCGCGGCCGAATTAGACCGACGCAAGAGCTTTAATCTATGTTACGGAAGATTTCGCCAACGAACAGTTGGATCGGACAACCAATAGCCGTTGACTGATGATTCCCTCAGGGTAGAATGCGCCAACCGGCAGGCGCTTGTGCAGTTTTGCGACGTACTCCTCAATGATGAGTTTGACTGAGATGTTTTGACATGAGGGGATGCTCAGTCCATTCGTGACGCTGTTTTAAAATCCATCACAAAGGCATCTATGATGCGAGACATGGAAGCAGTAGCGCAGGCGCGCATAAAGCGAAACCTGACCATCCATCACGGCGATGCTCGTAACATTGACTGGATTCCAGACGAATCAATCCACCTGGTTGTGACGTCCCCACCATATTGGACACTTAAACGGTATCCAGAGAATAGAAACCAACTCGGACACGTCGTTGATTACGAGAGGTTTCACGATGAATTAGATAAGGTTTGGTCGCATTGTTTTCGCGCGCTCGTACCTGGGGGACGCATCGTTTGCGTTGTAGGCGACGTCTGTATGTCTCGGCGTAAGTTTGGGCGTCACGTCGTAATGCCGTTACATGCTGATATCTTAGTGCGGGCGCGGCGCCTAGGCTTCGACAACTTGAACCCGATCATCTGGTACAAGATTTCCAACGCAAGCTATGAAATCGAAAACGGATCATCCTTTCTCGGCAAGCCCTACGAGCCAAACGCGATAATCAAAAACGACATCGAATTTATCTTGATGCTACGTAAGCCCGGGGGTTATAGACAGCCCACGATGGGACAACGTGATTCCTCACGCCTGAGCAAAGAGGAATACAGCGAATGGTTCCAACAAATTTGGACCGTACCGGGCGAGTCAACACGAGAGCATCCCGCGCCTTTTCCTGAGAAGGTAGCATATCGCCTTGTTCGGATGTTTTCCTTTACTGGCGATACAGTGCTTGATCCGTTTATGGGAACCGGCACAACCCTACTA
>JAIVJP010000003.1:15540-23824 GCA_020199975.1 Acidobacteriota bacterium | reverse complement strand
AACCAATCGGCAATCGGCAATTGGAAATCGGCAATAAAGCTATTGTCTGCCAAACGCCTTGATCTCAACGTCCACACCGGCTGGAAGATCCAGCTTCATCAGCGCATCAACTGTCTGCGGTGTTGGGTCGAGGATGTCCATTAGACGTTTGTGCGTTCTGATCTCAAACTGCTCGCGGGATTTCTTGTCGACGTGGGGGGACCGGAGTACGGTCCACTTGTTCTTCACGGTCGGCAGCGGAATCGGTCCCGCCACGCGCGCGCCGGTCCTTTTTGCTGTTTCCACAATCTCCGTAGTGGATTGGTCCAGCACGCGGTGATCGTAGGCTTTGAGTCTGATTCTGATCTTTTCGTTCAACATAAAATCGATCTTTGTACTTGGTTCTTTGTACTTCGTTCTTGTACTTCGAGCCAGTTGCGCTTCACTCGCGCACAAAGTTCAAAGCACAAAGCTCAAAGTTCTACTCCACCACTTCGCTGACTGTGCCAGCGCCTACCGTGCGGCCCCCTTCGCGAATCGCGAACCGCAGCCCTTTCTCCATCGCGATGGGCGCGATCAACTCGATCTCCATCGCCACGTTGTCGCCAGGCATCACCATCTCCACTCCTGCCGGCAAACTCGCCACTCCCGTCACGTCCGTCGTGCGAAAGTAAAACTGCGGCCGGTAGCCGGTGAAAAACGGCGTGTGCCGTCCGCCTTCTTCCTTCGTCAACACGTAGGCCTCCGCCTTGAACTTCGTGTGCGGCGTGATACTCCCAGGCTTCGAGATTACCTGCCCCCGCTCGATGTCTTTCCGCTCCACTCCCCGCAGCAGCAATCCTACGTTGTCCCCGGCCCTCCCCTCGTCCAGCAGCTTCTTGAACATCTCTACACCCGTCACCACCGTCGTCTTCGTGGGCCGGATGCCCACTATCTCCACACTCTCGTTCACCTTGACCTTGCCCCGCTCCACTCTTCCCGTCGCCACCGTCCCCCGTCCCTGGATCGTGAAGATGTCTTCCACCGGCATCAAAAACGGCTTCTCGATGTCTCGCGCCGGCGTCGGAATGTAGCTATCAACTGCCTCCATTAACTCTTCCACGGTCTTCTCCCACGCCGGGTCACCTTCCAGCGCCTTCAGCGCCGAACCCTTTATCACCGGGATGTCATCCCCGGGAAACTCGTAAGCGCTTAACAGCTCCCGCACTTCCAGTTCCACCAGCTCCAGCAACTCCGCATCGTCGACTGCGTCCGCCTTGTTCATGAACACCACCATCGCCGGCACTCCTACCTGCCGCGCCAAGAGAATGTGCTCCCGCGTCTGCGGCATCGGCCCGTCCGTCGCCGCTACCACCAATATCGCCCCGTCCATCTGCGCCGCCCCAGTGATCATGTTCTTCACATAATCCGCGTGCCCAGGACAGTCCACGTGCGCGTAGTGCCGCTGCTTCGTCTCATACTCCACGTGCGCCGTCGCTATCGTGATCCCCCGCGCTTTCTCTTCCGGCGCCTTGTCGATCTGGTCAAACGCCACGAACTGCACCTTCGGATTGTGCTTCCCCAGCACCTTCGTGATCGCTGCCGTCAACGTCGTCTTCCCGTGATCCACGTGCCCGATCGTCCCGATGTTCACGTGCGGCTTTGAACGGTCAAATTTTTCCTTAGACATTTTTGTCTCGCTCCTTATTGAAAGGATGAATTAGGAAGGATGAAGGATGAAACCTTCATCCTTCATCCTTCATTTAGCCACTCCCTGCACCTTTGCGATTACTTCTTCAGCAACACTCTTGGGGGCTTGTTCGTATCGCTCAAAGTGCATTGTGGATGTGGCGCGTCCCTGAGTGGCTGAACGCAGATCAGTCGTATAACCAAACATCTCTGAAAGGGGCACGAATGAAGTGATCACCTGCACACCTCCCGGTCGCGGTTCCGTTTTTTCGATCTGCCCTCGCCTGCGCCTCAGATCGCCATTAACCGCCCCCATATACTCATCCGGCGTTACAACCTCAATACGCATGATCGGCTCGAGCAACACCGGCTTGGCTTTTCGCAGAGCATCCTGAAACGCCAGCGAGCCGGCAATGTGGAAGGAGCGCTCATCTGAGTCAACCTCGTGGTAGTTGCCAAAAACCAGGGTGACCCTGATATCAACTAACTCATAACCGTAGATTTCTTTACCAGGGGCCGGTTGAGTAATTGTCTCGCGGTAGGCGACTTGTGGCTTGCCCACATTGGCTTCCACTCCAAACTCGCGCTTCATACGATCGACTATGATTTCCAAATGAAGTTCGCCCATACCGGCGATGATCGTCTGGCCAGTCTCCGGATCGGTTGAAACATTGAAAGAAGGATCTTCCTGGGCCAGCCGATTCAAGGCCACCCCAAGCTTGTCCTGGTCCTGGCGCGTCTTGGGCTCGACAGCCACGCGGATCACCGGCGCTGGAAACTCCATCCTCTCCAGAATAATCGGCTTATTCTCATCACAAACCGTGTCGCCTGTGGTTACCTGCTTCATGCCGCCAATAGCAATGATCTCGCCTGCGCTCGCATCTTCGATGTCTTCGCGCTTATTCGCGTGCATTCGCATCAGACGGCCGACGCGTTCTCTGGTCTCTTTGACCGGATTGTAGGCGTAAGAACCCGCCTTGGTCGTGCCGCTGTAAATGCGAACAAAAGACAACTGGCCAAGATGTTTGTCAGCCATGATCTTGAAAACAAGCCCTGAAAACGGCGCGCTGGCTTCGGGCGGACGAGCTTCAGTCTCTCCAGTCTTGGGATTCACTCCCTCAACCGGTGGAATATCGAGCGGCGACGGCAGATAATCAACCACTGCATCCAGCAAGGTTTGAACGCCCTTATTTTTGAACGCCGAGCCCGTTACCACGGGAACGAGCTTCAACTCTATAGTTCCTTTACGGAGCGCTTTCCCAATTTCCGCCTCGGAAATCTCTTCGCCTTCGATGTACTTACGCATCAAACCATCGTCGACCGAGGCCACGGCCTCGATTAGCTTTTCACGAGCAGCGGCGGCAGCATCCTTCACGTCTTCGGGAATCTCGAGCGTTTCATACTCCGCGCCCTTGCTCTCGTCACTCCAGATCAAACCTTTCATCGTGACTAGATCGACCACGCCTTTGAGTTGATCTTCAAGGCCGATGGGAATCTGAAGGGCGACCGGATTTGCACTAAGACGGGTAATAATCGATTCAAAGGACCGATCAAACGAGGCACCCGCACGATCGAGTTTGTTGATAAAGCAAATGCGGGGCACGCCGTATTTGTCAGCCTGCCGCCACACAGTCTCTGATTGAGGCTCAACACCGGCAACTCCGTCAAACACAGCCACCGCGCCGTCGAGCACGCGCAGGGAGCGTTCGACTTCCATGGTGAAATCGACGTGGCCGGGCGTGTCGATAATATTGATTCGATGGTCGATTCCGTTCCGCTCCCAAAAACAGGTCGTCGCCGCGCTGGTAATCGTAATGCCGCGCTCCTGCTCTTGCTCCATCCAGTCCATCGTCGCCGTACCTTCATGCACTTCGCCAATTTTGTGCGTAATGCCCGTGTAATACAGGATGCGTTCGGTGGTAGTGGTCTTACCGGCATCGATGTGCGCCATGATGCCGATATTCCTGGTCAGTTTTAGATCTTGCTTAGCCATAAGAACCGTAAATCGTAAATAGTGAATGGTGAATAGGAAGAACCTTTGCGACTATTTACCATTTACCATTTACTATTCACCTGCCTTCTAGAACTTGTAGTGAGCAAACGCCTTGTTGGCATCCGCCATGCGATGCGTATCTTCTTTCTTCTTTACAGCGTTGCCACGGTTGTTGGCCGCATCGAGAATCTCTGCCGCCAGACGGTCGGTCATACTCTTCTCGCCACGTCCGCGGGCGTAGGAGACAATCCAACGAATGGCCAGTGCCCCACGACGCTCCTGATGGACCTCAATAGGCACTTGATAGGTGGAACCGCCAACCCGGCGCGACTTGACCTCGACAGTCGGTTTCACATTATCAATCGCGCGCTTGAACACTTTGAGAGGTTCTTCTCCTGTCTTATCACCCACCTGGCGCATGGCATCATAAAAAATGCCCTCGGCCACTGACTTCTTACCACCCCACATGACACCACTAATAAACTTCGTCACTAGCGGACTGTTGTAGATCGGATCCGGCAGTACTTCTCGTCTCTCAGCAACTCTTCTTCTTGGCATATCGATTGGTCTCAGGTGTCAGTCAAGACTTCTCAGTTATCGTTTTATTCGTTCCGGCACCTCACGGCACCGTTTCAGCTATTTCGCTCCGGCCCCAGCTTTTGGTCGCTTGGCGCCGTATTTCGAGCGACCCTGCTTGCGATCCGCTACTCCAACGGAATCAAGCGTTCCACGAATCACGTGATAGCGAACGCCCGGCAAGTCTTTCACGCGCCCGCCCCGTATCAAGACGATGGAGTGCTCCTGCAGATTATGTCCCACGCCCGGAATGTAGGTGGTCACCTCGATCCCGTTTGTCAGGCGGACACGTGCGACTTTGCGCAGAGCCGAGTTGGGTTTCTTCGGAGTCTGCGTATACACACGCGTGCAAACGCCGCGCTTCTGGGGAGAGCTCTGTAGCGCCGGGCTAGCCGTTTTGTACTTCACCCTCTGACGCCCTTTGCGAACAAGTTGATTTATCGTGGGCAATGCTGTTTCCTCTTTTAGCCTGGAGCACCCTATTCGGGAGCGCAAAAGGGCGCTGCCAGCCTCTTTCCGGAACCTGCGGGCCCAGCTTCGGGAATTCGCTTCGTCCGGCAGTCAGCGCAGGCGACTGCCCTGTTAACAAGATTTGACGCAGGGATGTTCTGAGTTCGCTTTCAGGCGGGTGTGGATGATGGCTTCCCTTGAGCCGAACTTTTCTGTGGCGTCGCATTTGGGATGAAGGGGCGTTTGACCCTTCAAGCGCGCACGCGCGGGAGCAGCTGGCTCGTGAGCCAGTCGCGACGCATGCAATTTACGCCACAATACTTGTCAAACGACTGCTTAATACAGCCGGGCAACGCCTCCACACCGACAGAACCAATCAGACGTTGCACTGTTCACTTCAGACTGTGAGTCCGAAACGGGAAACTATAAGGGTCAAAGCTTTAACTGTCAAGCAGACTGGGACTGGACTGGGCTGAGCTGGGGGGCGAAATCGCGTATGGGAAGGAAACCTCTTCGTGTGTATGTTGCCATTTAACTTATCCTCCATTCCAATGACCGGCGATCCGTTCAAATCGGCGTATTTGACGGCTTTGCCGAGGGAGCGTCGCCACCCTGCTCCTGTTTCTTATATTCCTCATCCTTCTTCTTTTTTTTCAAGTCTTCCTGATGTTTCTTTCCCGTGCGGATGCGTTTTACGCCTTCTCGCGCTTCAGCGAGTTCATCCTCGGCGCGATAGTTTTCCGGATCGAGGTCGAGCGACTTAGCAAACGCCCTGCTTGCTTCGTCGTAATGCGCCAACCTCATCAGCGCCAGCCCCAGATCGTAATGGATGGCCGCATCATCCGGCTTCAGACGCGTTGACTGGCGATATTCCCTGACCGCCTCACTGTAGAGGTGGAGCCCAGCATACGTCTGACCGAGATTGTAATGAGCCTCAGCATCATCCTTATTCCCATTACTGCTCAGGTATTTTTTGTAAGCTTCGACTGCCTTCTTGTAGGCTGCCTCCGCCTTTTGTTCCTGACCAAGCGCGTCGTATGTAAGACCCAGGCGGAAGTGGGCCTCGGGAAGGTCGGGATCCAATTTCAACGCCTGTTGAAACGCTTCGGCGGCTTGGGTGTCTTCGTCGTTCCGATAGAACATCCGACCCTTTTCCAAATAGACGCGCGCTTCCGAGCGGTCACCCTCAATTGTCTTCGCAGCCCGGGCCGCTGCTTCGGCTTCGGCCTGGTTCGCCTGCTCGCGCGAACAAGCAGCTTGCCCAAGAAGTATGAAAATGACTACGACTATGACGATGTATCTCATGCCAGATCCCCGCAGAACCGATAGCTGTAGGGAGCCCACTGTATCTACGCAATTGGGGGGTCAGTAAAACCTTGCTAAGAAACGGTTTTCGAGATAGATTAAGCATACCTAGTCCTCGGAAATCAAAGGCGGAGCGCCGAGACTGCAACTGCTTGTGGAAACGGACTGGGATTGTCCCTTTTCCTTTCTCAACTGCTATTGCTATAGAGAGACACATCGGCGGCTCGCCGGAGCGGTCTTGGAATGACAAACGAGTCTTAAGGAGTCGAAAATGTTCCGACCTAAACGCTACCCTATCGGATTGTTCCTGCCACTTGTTTTGGTGGGACTGAGCATTTCTGCCTCTGAAGCATTGGGTCAGAGAGCGAGAGAAACTTTCGTCTATGCGCCGCCAACCGTCAGCCTCGCAGCCGATCCCGCGGTGCTCAATGCCTGCGAAGGCGACACGAGTGCTTCTCTCGTGCGTCTCAATGCCAAAGCAACGTCTCCAAGCGGAAATACGATCCGTTACGCCTGGACTACCAGTGCAGGACGCATTGACGGCAACGGCGCCGACGTTACCTGGGACCTCTCCGGAGTCAAACCAGGTTACTACAAGGCATTCCTAGCAATAGACTCAGGCAGCGGGGACGAAGCATGCGAGGCGTTTTCTTCTACAGCTGTTTTGGTCAGATGCACACCTCCAGCGCCGGTGTGTCCGAATGTTCATATTAGTTGTCCCGATCGAGTTGAACTCGACCAGCCAGTGACATTCACTTCGTCACTCACTGGCGGCTCCGGCAACGTGACTCCAATTTACAACTGGACAAGTTGATACTACCGGTCTGGCTGGCCAAACGCTCCGCGCAACGCTGTCGATGGGTGGATACCCTATGGATTGTTCCGGGAGTTGTTCCATTTCGTTTCCCGTCCCGCTCAAATGCAAGAAGTTTGACGAGTTTGGCAAGATATCGAGAAATGACCAGAAGGCACGTTTGGATAATTATGTCATTGAGTTGCAGAACGATCGTACCTCAACCGCATATGTCATTATCTATCCCCGACAGCGTGACATCTATCCCGGACAGCGTGATCGTCAAGTACAGGCCCAGATGACTCGCATTGTCGATTATCTGGTTAATTCACGTGGTTTCGAGGCCGGACGCATCGTCACTATTGTGGGGCCGCCGCGAGGCGACATGTTCGTTGAACTATGGACGTGCCCGCAGGGTGCAACACCACCTACGCCTGCGCCTTAGACAGAGCCTTATAAGTTTCCAAGGGGGCACAGACTTAAGTCTGTTAAGAATAAGATCGGCGATCGCTAGAACTCGCCGGTCTTTCCCCCCGCTTTTCCACGCCTCTCAATAGACATTTCGCCGATGCATTGTGGTTTTCGAAGCCAGCGAAAATCGCGGCTCAACATCGCGCCCACCTGAAATTCTTTTCACTACATATTCCCCTACCGCCGGGCCGTGCTTGAACCCGTGGCCTGAGCCGCCCCCAACCAGCCAAACATTTTCTAATGTGGGGTGCCGGTCGATCAGAAAATCTCCGTTGGAGGTGTTCTCGTACGGGCAAACTTCGCTCCCAAGTAAGGGCGCTTCTGTGAGGGCGGGAACCCGCAGCGACAGATACTTGCGGACCGCTGCCAGTCCTTCTCTGGTGGCAGCGCGATCGCCTTTATCAGGATCAAATTCTGGTCCGTGTGCATCGATGGCAATCTTAAAGCCACCGCCGGCGACATCGGGAATCGCATAGACCAAATCATTGAAGTCAATCCAGACGGGCATCGCCGGCGGTGCGAAGCGGTAATCGCCCGCGGGAACGCCAAAATAGAAAACCTCTTGTCTCGTGACTTGAATGAGTTCACCGAGAATTTCGGGAAACACTTTGGGCAGCCACGGTCCACAGCCAAACACAAATGTCCCGGCAGTGATTCGTTCCCCTCTGGTCGTAGCTACTGATTCCAACCAGCCATTGCCTGTTGGTGGCAAGACCGACGCCTCCACACAGGTGACGCCAATACGCTCGGCTGCCTGCACGACGGCGCGTACTCCCTGCCGCGCCATCAGTACACCCCCGCTCTTCTCAAGAATAGCCCACGTGATCGCGCCGAATTCGATTTGCGGATACCGCGCCTGGAGCTCAGTGCGTGTGAGTCTCTCAAAAGCCACGCCCATTCGTTCGAAGGTCGCCAATGTGCTAATCGAGTAGGCGTCCTCATCCCGGGCCAGCCACAAAACCCCGGTGCGATGGAATAGCAGTTGGTCGCTTTGCTTGCTGAATTCGCGCCACAGCTCCAACGAACGATTTGCGAACCTTGAGTAAATC
>JAIVJP010000003.1:0-15510 GCA_020199975.1 Acidobacteriota bacterium | reverse complement strand
CCCGGAGCTGGCGCGAGTGTTACCTGCACCATACTGGTCAATCAAAATCACACTTGCCCCCGTCCGGCGGATTAGGTAAGCCGTCCACGCGCCGAATACTCCGGCGCCGACTATAGCAACGTCATAAACGGGCCTCGTCGTCATGCGGTGATGATCCGTTGTGACGACACGGTCGGTCAACTCGCTAGTGTTCATCCGTACTTGCATGCGGGGCTCGCTACTAGATATCCCGTCCTCTGGGCGCGATCCGGGGACAGTCTAAAGGCCCACTTAACTCAGAATGGAAAGATCTTTCATGAACGTAATGCCGTTGAGCAGAACCGCGGATCATGAGTGTTACACTCACGGTATGTGGTCTGTGTTAGCAGAAGGAGACCGGTGGAAGACTCTACGGGCGAGCGGCAGCGGATCGGCTCCATCAGCAAACAGGGCTCGCGGTTGTTGCGCTTTCTGCTGGTGGAGGCCGGCCAAGTTGCCGTGCGGCGTGATCAGGACTTAAGCCGTGTTTACCGGCGAGTGCTGCTGCGTCGTGGCCATGCCACGGCCAAAGTAGCCGTTGGCCGCCGGCTGTTGGTACGAGCTTTCAAGCTGCGGGATGAGATCGATTATCCAGAATTTCAACGCCGTGGCGTCGCAGCTCGGTCTTCCCGAAGACCGCGTAGGCTCTAAATGCTTGTCGCTTGATTGGGAGACCAGGCGAAGTGCACTCAAATTCTTGTTGACATCGACGCCCGCTTCATAGATGCGCTTAAATATGTTCCTTAACCGGCTGAGTTTTGTTACAGCCTGGAAGTCATTTCGTACTCCGCAGTGGCGGAAAGCGATAAAGCCCAATCTTCCGAACTATTTTTGCCGAACAGAAAACAGGCGATTCAACCAAGTATCGTAAGAGATTCGTTGGGAAATGAGTGGTCGCGAGATTAAGTACAGAAACCCCACCGACACTGCTAATCGTCTCTTGTGACCGGTGGGTCAACTGGGCGCTGAATTTAGCTTTTAATTTCGAAATCCGCAATGCGAAATTCGAAATTTCCTAGACCGGCCTTCTCCTCTTAACGGAAGCTCAGTCACCCTGATTTGCGGTTCGAGTCGCAGCGTCGCTTCCCGCCTGCTTTTCACCCTTTGCCTTGGCATCGAGAGCGCCAGCCTCAGCCCCTGCATTCTCTATCTCAGCGTTTACTTCACCACCGATGAGCACTGCTGCGCCGGTGAAGTAGAGCCACAGCATCAGTATAATTACCGCGCCAAGTGAGCCATATGTTTTGCTGTAAGAATCGAAGTAGTCCAGGTAGAGGCGAAAGCAAAACGAAACGAGCAGCCAGAGAACTACTCCAAGAACGGCACCTGGTGTAATCCAGACCCACTTCTGATCCCGCACATCAGGGGCGAAGTAGTAGATCATCGCGAAGGCAAACAACATAGTGGCCAACACTATGGGCCACTGCACTATCTTCCAAGTCAACGTGAAGACTGATCCCAAGGCATAGTTTGCGGCAAGGCTGTCTGCAATCTTGCCGCCGGAGAGGACTAGAACGAGAGCGGTAATGATCAAGACCGAGAGCGCGACGGTCAAGCCAATAGCGGTTAGTCTCTGTTTCCACCAGGGGCGAGACTCCTTCACGTCATAAGCTATGTCCAACGATTCCGTAATGGCCCCCATTCCATTGGAAGCGGCCCAGAGTGCAGCCAAAATACCGAAGGATATTTTGCTGCCACTGCTGGCCGCGGCCACTTCCTGCATGGTCGATTCAATTAACTGGAAAGCCGCAGGTGGCATAACCTGCGACAAATAGCTGAACAGATTTTGGCGGATACCACTCTCCGTACCAATAACGAGGCCGATCACAGATGTCAGGAAAATAAGGAGGGGAAAGAGGGCAAGCAGAAAATAGTAAGAGAGTTGAGCAGCACGGCCAAAGACGTCGTCCTGCTGTATCTCATTCCAGACACGCTTAGCTAAATTTTTTGGATTTAACCCACCAAGCTTCCAAAGCGATGCCATAGTCGCCTCTTATCAAAGGGTCGGTCGCTGAGTTCCAAGAGCAGAGTTAGTCCCACCGGTTCAGTTAATCATGTGCGAGACGGCCGGCCAACTCTTCCGCTCGAATGCGGTCGTGAGCCTGCTCCATCCGCAGAGACCTGCTCTCCACCGTTGACCGCACTTCTGTAGAGGACATGCGGAGCGTCTGAGGCTCGTTGCGCAGAACCTTCCTGGCCACTTGGGATCAAACGAACTTCCTTGTCATTCATCGCCATAACTCACCCCCTTCAGTTCGGTTCCCTATGTCTCAAGTCTCTTCGGTGGTCGGTTGCCTTAAGCCACTACCTTACCAAGTCGGTTAAACGACTCTGGAGCAATGCTTATGCCATTTTCCATCCGAGAGCGGTGGCCTGTGCTTAGATGCAGGGAATTTCCAAATCTAGACGATTTATCTCCCCGCAAGTTCGGCCAAGAAGAGCCGCCATTGGATAAACGACCGTCCGTGCACCGAAATGTGTCGGTTTAGACAGGTTGAAAGAAGCTGGTTTGTGCGAATATGAGTCGGCGCGGATACTGGCTACTCAAGGTCTGACGAGGATTTCTTTTTACTGAGGAAGATAGACCTGCCAGTACCAAGTCGCCGCTACTACAAGACCCAGGCCGCACCTCTCGATGCGCCCCAAATCTTCGCGCCGGGAGGATGTAGAAACCACAGATGACAGTCCCCAGCAAAAGTTGGAGCGCTGAGTTCATGTGGATTAGAGAGCCGGAACGCCAATGTTCTTGCCCGAGTGGGCACTTTAAGCCTCGTTAAAGCGAAAAGGCGCGACAGTTTTTGGGCCGTCGCGCCTTTTCTAATTTGTGGTTACTGTCCTCACCCCAGCAACCACTGAGACGGAAGCATTCAGCCGCCGTCTAATTGCAGCTGACTATATACAAAACCTGTCGGATTGGCAACCGTCGCAAACGACTCCCTCGCCGGCCTGAGAATACGTCACAAGAGTTTCGGTTCGGCCTTCGAAGTTTGTCGGGTCAAAGGCCCGTGAGCGCACCATTAAAGAAAGACCGGCGCGGTGCGACCCACACCGGTCTTTCCTTAGAGACCCAGAACCAGTCCTACAATTTGCCTTATACGTCGGCGTCGGCGTCGCCGTCGCCGTCGGCGGCCGCCGCGCTGACCAGAGGTGCGCGTGGAGGCATGACCAACTCGTGGCCCCCGACGATGTCGGGAAACTCGTCAAGCTCCCGCTCGCGCGCCTGATCGATTGTCTCGTCGCGCTCCACATCTACATTGCGGTAATATTCCATACCCGTGCCGGCAGGAATCAACCGCCCCATGATCACGTTTTCCTTCAAGCCGCGCAGGTAGTCGATGCGGCCCGAGATAGCCGCTTCGGTGAGTACGCGCGTGGTCTCCTGGAACGATGCTGCGGAGATGAAGGAGTCAGTAGAAAGCGACGCCTTGGTGATACCCAGCAGTAGCGGTTCGGCCTGTGCCACCTCGCCGTCTTCTTTGTTGACGCGCTCGTTCTCGTCAGTAAAGCGGAACCGATCAACCTGCTCCTCGAGCAGGAAGTCCGTATCGCCGACTTCCTTGATCTTCACCCAGCGCAACATCTGCCGCACGATCACTTCGATGTGCTTATCGTTGATATTCACACCCTGCAGTCGGTAGACCTCCTGAATCTCGTTCACGAGATACTCCTGCAAGCGGCTCATACCTAACACGCGCAAGATGTCGTGCGGATTAAGTGGACCATCCATCAGCGCCTCGCCGGCACGCACGCGATCGCCCTCCTGCACGTTGATGTGCGTGCCGCGCGGAATATCGTACTCGCGCTCTTCCCCGTCGTCGCCGGTGATGATCAGTTTGCGTTTCCCCTTGGCGATCGGACCGAGCTTGACTAGGCCATCGATTTCAGACATTACCGCCGTCTCCGCCGGCCGGCGCGCTTCGAAAAGCTCGACGACTCGCGGCAGACCGCCCGTAATGTCTTTGGTCTTGGTGGTCTCGCGCGGAATCTTCGCAATGATATCACCGGGCTCGACCATCTCGCCGTCGGTGATCATCAGATTCGCCCGCACGGGCATTTGGTAAGTCTTCAAGATCTTGTTGCTGGCGTTGCGAATCTCGAACCGCGGTTGCTTCTTCTCGTCTGGGGAGTCTTTCACAACCATGCGCGACTGCCCGGTTACTTCGTCAACTTCTTCATCAAACGTCACGCCTTCTTTCAAGTCCTGGAACTTAACATGCCCTGCGACTTCGGTCAGGATCGCGAAGGTGAACGGATCCCACGTGGCCAGCAGTTGGTCCTGGGTCACGCGCGCGCTGTCCTCCACTAGAATATGGGCTCCGTAAACAATTTGATAACGTGCCGCTTCGCGACCTCGATCGTCGACGATGATCAACGACCCGTTGCGGTTCATCGCGATCCGCTCGCCCTTGCGGCTCTTAACCGTCTGCAGATCAAGGTATCTGATGGTGCCATCCTGGCGAGCTTCATGTTTCGACGACTCTTCCAAGCGCGCCGTACCGCCGATGTGGAACGTACGCATCGTGAGCTGCGTGCCGGGTTCGCCGATTGACTGCGCGGCAATTACACCCACCGCCTCGCCAATCTCCACGGGACGCCCGGTGGCCAGGTTGCGCCCGTAACACTTAATGCAGCAACCACGTCGCGATTCGCACGTCAGCACTGAACGAATACGCACGCGCTGCACCCCGGAACGTTGAATCTCGGATGACAGGTCCTCGTCGATCTCCTCGTTAGTTTCGACGATTACGCGACCTTCAACCGGGTCAATGACGTCTTCGAGTGCCGTGCGGCCCACAATGCGATCGCGCAACGACTCAATCTCCTCGCCGCCTTCAACAATGGCGCTGGCAGAGATTCCGCGCAGGGTGCCACAGTCTGGTTCGCTGATGATCACGTCTTGCGCGACATCGACCAGGCGGCGTGTCAGGTAGCCTGAATCGGCAGTCTTAAGGGCCGTATCAGCCAGACCTTTGCGTGCGCCGTGAGTTGAGATGAAGTACTGGAGAACGTCCAGACCTTCGCGAAAGTTGGCGCGGATGGGCGTTTCGATGATTTCGCCCGATGGCTTGGCCATTAACCCGCGCATTCCGGCCAACTGCCGAATCTGCTGGGCGCTACCACGGGCACCGGAGTCACTCATCACAAGGATGGGATTCAGTTCCCCCGCGGATTTCTCGCGCTCGTCCATCGCCTTGAACATCTCCTTAGCAACCTTGTCAGTCACTTCAGACCAGATGGCGATGATCTTGTTGTAGCGTTCGCCGTTGGTGATGACGCCGTCCAGATACTGTTGTTCGACGGAAATTACTTCCTTCTCCGCCTTGTCGATCAAGCCCTTCTTGGCATCGGGAGTCACCAGGTCGTCGATGCCGATTGAGATGCCGGCTTTCGTCGCGTAGAGGAAGCCCAGCGTCTTGAGATCGTCAAGCATCTTGACCGTCATCTCATGACCCAAGCGAATGTGAGAATAGTTAACCAGCGACTGCAGACCCTTCTTCTTGAGTGTGCCATTGAAGAATGGCAACCCGGGGGGTATGGAGTCGTTGAAGATCACACGGCCGACGGTGGTATTTACGACCCGACGCACATTCTCCTGAACGGCCGCGCGGAGAATATCCTGCGGATCGTGTTCTTGAGTTAGATCGATTAGATCGCCCTGGATACGCAGTTTGATTGGCGTCTGCGTCGTCACCTCTTTAGCGTCCAGCGCAAGCAGTACTTCTTCCAACGAAGCGAAGACCCGGCCTTCGCCCTTGGCGCCTTCTTTATCGCGAGTCAGGTAGTAGATGCCGAGCACTATGTCCTGCGAGGGAACGGCGATTGGCTGACCGCTTGCGGGACTCAGAATATTGTTGCTTGAGAGCATCAACACGGCCGCTTCAATCTGCGCTTCCGGACTGAGCGGAATGTGCACGGCCATCTGATCGCCGTCGAAGTCAGCGTTGAAAGCGGTGCAGACGAGGGGATGAATCTTGATCGCCTTACCTTCGACCAGCACCGGCTCGAAAGCTTGAATACCGAGACGGTGAAGGGTAGGAGCGCGGTTCAAAAGCACTGGATGCTCACGAATAACTTCTTCTAGGATGTCCCAAACTACAGGCTCCTGGCGCTCAACCATTTCGCGCGCCTGTTTTATAGTTGCCGCATGGCCCTGCTTCTCAAGTTGGTTGTAAATGAATGGTTTGAAGAGCTCGAGCGCCATCTTCTTGGGCAAGCCACACTGGTGCAGCTTAAGCTCAGGACCAACTACGATCACTGAACGACCCGAGTAGTCGACACGCTTGCCTAGCAGATTTTGACGGAAGCGTCCCTGTTTTCCCTTAAGTGTTCCGCTCAGAGACTTCAGTGGCCGATTGTTTACACCGCGCAGCACCCGGCCACGGCGCCCATTATCAAAGAGCGCATCGACGGCTTCCTGAAGCATCCGTTTTTCGTTGCGCACAATGACTTCCGGCGCGCGCAGCTCCATCAGCTTCTTGAGACGGTTGTTGCGGTTGATTACGCGGCGATAAAGGTCGTTGAGGTCCGAGGTAGCAAAGCGTCCGCCATCCAGGGGCACCAGGGGCCGCAGCTCGGGTGGAATCACCGGTATGACATCGAGAATCATCCACTCGGGATGATTGCCGCTCTTCAAGAAAGAGGTGGCAACTTTCAGGCGTTTCGAGTATTTCAGTTTCTTCTGCTGCGACGTCTCTTCCCTCATTCGCTTGCGCAGCTCTGTGGCCAGCTCTTCGATGTTGACCATCGACAGCAACTCTTTGATCGCTTCCGCGCCCATTTTGGCCACAAACTGCGCTGGATGATCACGCACTAATTCCCGATAACGCTCATCGGTAAGCAGCTCTCGCTCTTTAATGCCCGGCACGTCGCCGGGATCGATCACAATGTACGACTCGAAGTAGAGCACCTTCTCCAGCTCGCGCAACGGAATATCCAGCAGGTGTCCGATACGACTGGGCAGTCCCTTGAAAAACCACACATGCGAACAGGGACTGGCCAGATCGATGTGACCCAACCGCTCACGTCGCACCTTCGCCTGAGTTACTTCGACGCCGCATTTGTCACAGATCACTCCGCGATGCTTCATGCGTTTGTACTTGCCGCACAGACACTCCCAGTCAGCGACCGGGCCGAAGATGCGCGCGCAGAAGAGTCCATCACGCTCAGGCTTGAAGGTCCGATAATTAATCGTTTCCGGTTTTGTCACCTCACCGTGTGACCACTGCCGGATCTTCTCCGGGGAAGCCAGAGAGATACGAATCGCCTCAAAGTCGGGAGCTAATTGCTGCTTTTCTTGTTGGAATCTAAACACGATACTCTCCATGCCAATTGCCGACGGGTCTCGCGTCAGTTAATCAGCGAAGCCAACCAAAGACTTAAGATCGAAGCCAAAGACCAATCGGCAATTGGCAATCAGCAATCGAAATAATTTATCCCTCTACGCCACTGGTAATCAGCGCTTCACCGACACCTTCTTCGTCGCCCGCGCCATTGCCGCTGACTTTCTTGTTGATTAGCTCGACGTCAAGGCAGAGCGACTGCAGCTCGCGTACAAGTACGTTGAACGATTCCGGTAGACCCGGATCGAAGTCAGCTTCGCCCTTAACAATGGCCTCGTAAATCTTCGACCTGCCCGCGACGTCGTCAGACTTTGCTGTCAGCAATTCCTGAAGGATGTGCGCCGCACCGTAGGCCTCAAGCGCCCAGACTTCCATCTCTCCAAATCGCTGGCCGCCGAACTGGGCCTTACCACCAAGCGGCTGTTGCGTGATCAAGCTGTACGGTCCAATCGAGCGCGCGTGAATCTTGTCGTCGACCAGGTGCGACAGTTTGAGCATGTAGATATACCCAACCGTAACCTTCTGCTCGAAGGGATCGCCCGACAGACCGTCATACAGAATCGCCTTGCCTGATTCACTAACGATCTCGGGAAGTCCGAGTTCGGTAGCCCGGTCGCCGGCAAGGCGTAGCTTGTCCTTAATCTCAGCTTCAGTTGCACCGTCGAAGACGGGGGTTGCAAAGTAAAGACCCAGAACCCGCGCTGCCCACCCCAGGTGAGTCTCGAGAATCTGACCCACGTTCATGCGCGACGGCACACCTAACGGGTTGAGCACAATCTCAACAGGCGTCCCGTCAGGCAAGTAAGGCATGTCCTCTTCCGGCAGAATCCGGGCGATGACGCCCTTGTTACCGTGGCGTCCGGCCATCTTATCGCCCACGGAAAGCTTGCGCTTCATAGCGATGAAGACCTTGACCATCTTGATGACACCGGGAGCGAGCTCATCGCCCTGACGCAGTTTCGCAATCTTCTCTTCGTAGATGTCGGAGAGAATCTTGATCTGACGCTCAGTACGATCTTCGTATTCCTTGATCTCTGCGCCGACATCGATGCGGGATGAAGCCAGCTGCACCTTGCGCAGCACCTTCGCCTCGACATTGACCAGCATCTCGCGTGTGATGGGCTGGCCTTTCGGAATCACCACCTCGCGATTGACTGTAAGATCGGCTGAAAGCTTGCGGCCTTCAAGCAACTCGTAGATACGCTGGTCACGCTGCTCGCGCAGGATGCGGATTTCATCCTCAAGGTCGCGTCGCAGACGGTCTTCCTCGTCCTGCTCAATCGCCAGCGAACGCGCGTCTTTTTCCTGGCCTTTGCGAGTGAAGACCTGCACGTCTACCACTGTGCCATCAATACCCGGCGGGGAAACCAACGATGCGTCTTTTACGTCGCCGGCCTTCTCACCGAAAATCGCGCGCAGGAGTTTCTCTTCCGCGGTTAGTTGTGTTTCACCCTTCGGTGTCACTTTGCCTACGAGTATCGATCCTGGCTTGACCTGAGCGCCAATGCGAATAATCCCGCTCTCGTCGAGGTCGCGCAGCATGTTCTCGCCGACGTTGGGAATGTCGCGAGTAATCTCTTCCGGCCCCAGCTTCGTATCGCGCGCTTCAATTTCCAGCTCTTCAATGTGAATCGAGGTGTAGTAGTCCTCTTTCACAAGGCGCTCGGAAACAAGAATGGCGTCTTCGAAGTTGTAGCCGCGCCAGGGCATGAATGCCACCAGCACATTGCGCCCCAGCGCCAGCTCACCGCGATCGGTGCAAGGACCGTCCGCAATGACCTGGCCCTTCGAAACTCGCTCACCCACGTGGACGATCGGTCGTTGATTGATACAGGTGTTCTGGTTCGAACGCTTGAACTTGATTAGCGTGTAAATATCCGCAGTCACTTCGCGCGAAATGGTGCCATCCACGTTGTGATCAGCTTTGACAATGCAGCGTTCGGAATCAACGTAGTCAACCACTCCGTCGCGTTTGGCCACGACCACCGCGCCGGAATCGCGGGCAGTCGTCTGCTCCATTCCGGTTCCGATATAAGGAGCTTCAGCGCGCAGCAGGGGCACCGACTGGCGCTGCATGTTTGAACCCATCAGCGCGCGGTTCGCGTCGTCGTTCTCCAAAAACGGAATCAGCGAGGCGGCTACGGAAACGAGCTGCTTCGGTGAAACGTCAACGTATTCAATGTCCTTACGCAGGGCGAGAATGAATTCTCCGGCTTTGCGCGCGGCATTGCGCTCGTTAACGATGTAGCCGTTTTCGTCGAGCTGAATGTTCGCCTGTCCGACGACGTGTTTGTCTTCTTCCCAGGCCGTCAAATAAAAGGGCCAGGGCTCGCACTCCGCCTTCTTGCCGCCAGAACCTACTTTCTTGTTTGCCTTCTCGACGTCTTCCTGCGGAATATGTTCACCGGGCTTCAGCTTCGTGCCGCCCCCATTGATGATGCGCACGTATTCAAGCACACGCCCATCACTCACCTTGCGATAAGGGGCTTCGATAAAACCAAACTCGTTGATGCGCGCAAAGCAGGAGAGACTCGAGATAAGCCCGATGTTCGGACCTTCCGGCGTCTCGATGGGACAAATGCGACCGTAGTGGGTCGGGTGAACGTCGCGAACTTCGAATCCCGCGCGCTCACGAGAGAGTCCACCCGGTCCCAGGGCGGAAAGCCGCCGCTTGTGGGTGATCTCCGACAGTGGATTGGTCTGATCCATGAACTGCGAGAGTTGACTCGATCCAAAAAACTCGCGCACCGCGGCCGTCACCGGCTTGGCGTTGATCAGATCGCGAGGCATTGTTGTCTGCATCTCTTGATGGATCGACATCTTCTCTTTGATGGCTCGCTCCATCCGCTCAAGACCAATGCGGAACTGGTTCTCCAGCAACTCTCCTACCGCGCGAACGCGGCGATTGCCCAGGTGATCAATATCATCTGACTGATACTCAGACGGGTTCTTGCGCATCTTCAAAACGTAGGCGACAACTTCGTAGAAGTCGTGGGCTGTCAGCAACGGATCGTTGATACGATCGCGCTCCGGCTTACCCATCTTGATGTTGAACTTCAATCTCCCCACGCGCGAGAAATCAAACTTGCGCGGATCGAAGAACATGGCTTCGAGCAGGCGGTAGGCCGTTTGAACAGTCGGGGGATCTCCGGGACGCATCTTGCGGTAGATCTCCAACAGCGCGTCGACCGGTTTGGTAATGACGTCTTTCTTTAAGGTCAGTGAGAGAATTGAACCAATATCGTCCCGCTCGGGGAAGAAAACAGAGAAACTGTCGATGCCTGCTTCAATAATTTCTTGCAGTTTCGCGGGCGTGATCTCGTTGTTTGCTTCGAGGAGAACTTCTCCGCTCTCCTTGTTAACAATATCGGCGAGAGCGTAGGCGCCCTCGAACTGCGAAGGCTCAATTTCCACCTCGCCGATATTTGCCTTCCGCAGGGCTTCGCGCGCGCTAGCTGTGATTTTTTTGCCACTGCGAACTATCGGCTCACCTCGTCCCTTGATATCGAAGTCCACCTTCATCCCGACAAGGTTGCTGGGACCCTGTTCAGGCACCTGCATCATCAAGCGGCCGTCTTCATTGCGGACTTCATCAGTGACGTAAAGGGCTCGCAGCATGTCTTCATCGGTGAAAGCTGCGTTCTTCACGCCTTCTTCCAACGCCGAGTCGTTGCGCGACTTCATGTCAGCCTCTCGGTTGAACCAGAGGCCGAGTGCACGCAAGAAGATGGAGGCGAGAAACACGTTCGGTACCATTGATGATGAAGGTTCCGTTGTCGGTCATTAAAGGGATCTCGCCGAAGAAGACTTCCTCTTCCTTGATGTCCCGAATCGACATGGCTTCGGTCTCGGGATCCTTGTCATAAACCGTAAGCCGGATCTTCACCTTGAGCGGTACGCTATAGCTCATACCCCGCTCCTGGCATTCCTGTTGATCATGCTTGTGTTTGAGGCCTACGGGCTCGCCGCAGTTTTCGCAGAGCTGAGGGCGCACAAAATTGAATGTGCCGCACTTGTGGCAGAGCGTCTCGCCTGCCGCCAGCGGATTGACCTTGATGGTAGAACTGCAATTCTTACAGTGGGCGCGGAGATAATTAAGACCCTCTAGCCGACCGCACTTACATTGCCAGTTGCCGATCTGATACTCGACGAAGTCCAGGGTCGCGGTGCCGCGGAAGTCAGAGATAGGAAACACGGACTGAAAGACGGCCTGCAGACCAGTGTTCTCACGCTCCTCTGGCAGGAAATCCATTTGCAGGAAACGGTTGTAGGATTCCCGCTGAATCTCGATTAGATTCGGAATCCGTACCGCCGTCGCAATTTTGGAAAAGTCCTGCCGGTCAGGCGCCTGACTTGTACGCTGCCCCAACCCGGTATTAACTGTTTGAAGAAGATTTACAGACATGAGAGATTCCTTAAGAATTGACGATTTCAGGTTGGTTTAGTAATTGAGGAGGCCTTGACTCAATCACCGATCAGAAACCTGAAATCCAAAAAATAGCCCCGAGACGCTAAAGCGCGGTCAGGGCGCACAATGCCCCGACCGCTTAATCACCAAAAAAGCGGCTGTTTCTTCGTCAAATTTTTTGGGAGTAACGCCAGCGCCCTCAATACTCCCCTAACTTACCCACTAACACTGTGAGTGTCAAGCCAACGAAAAGACGGTGAATAGGATTCGGTAGCAGGTGCGTGGTTGCTTGCTACTGCGCCTGCTACCGATCGAACACCTATTTAACTTCTACGGTCGCGCCTGCGTCGGCCAACTTCTGCCGGACGATCTCGGCTTCGTCTTTGGAAACGCCTTCCTTCACAGCTTTTGGCGCCGCCTCGACCAGGTCCTTTGCTTCCTTCAGACCTAGCGCGGTCACTTCCCGAACAACCTTAATGACGTTGATCTTGTTGCCGCCAACGGCTTGCAGAATCACATCAAACTCGGTCTTCTCTTCGGCCGCGGCGGCTGACTCACTCCCACCCGAAGCAGCGCCCGCCGCCGGAGCAGCTACAGCCGCCGCAGCGGCTGAGACGCCAAATGTCTCTTCCAACTCTTTCACTAGCTGGGAAGCTTCGAGAAGCGTCATACTCTTCAGATACTCAATTACGTCTTCACGTGTTGCTGCCATAATTGCTTTCTATCCTCCTCAAAAGGGTCCTTGTTTGCTGTTTCTTTGTTTTTGCAGCAGGAGAACCCACGGGACATTTTCCCGCGATGTTGCATCCCCCTTTCAGACACGTCCGAGCCGCAATGACGATCTGTCTCGCCACCCTAGTTGTCCGCGTCCGGCCCTGAGCTTTTTTCAAATTTCAAATCTCCAATTTCAGATCGGAGATCAAACCAGTCCCCAAAGGACAACTTAAATAGTCATTTGGGGGACTTCTACTGGGCGGCTTCCCCGCCCTTCTGTTCACCAATCTGCTTGACTACGATCGCCAGGTTGCGCGGGACAGCAGACAACACTGTGACAAGTCGCTGGGCCTGGCAGTTCAGCAAGAACATTACCTTGGAAATTAACTCTTCCTTTGACGGCAAGCTGGCGATGGCTTCGACCTCTTTGAGCGCCAACACCCTGCCCTCAACCACGCCCGCTTTGAACTTAAAGATCTCGGGATTACCCTTGGTAAACTTGGCGATTGCCTTCGACAGATTCACGGGGTCGCCGGTGCTCAAAGCAACCGCGGTGACACCCTTGAACTGATCCGTAGCCTGCTCAAGCGGCGTACCCTCAGCAGCCTTGCGAGCCAGCGTGTTCTTCACAACTCCGTAGGAGACCCCTACCTCGCGCAGTTGATTGCGCAGCTCCCGATCCTTCGCTACCGTCATCCCCTGGAACCCGACCAGCATCGCCGCCTTCGCTTTTTTGAACTGCTCTGTGAGGGCTTCCAGGTCCTTCTGTTTTCGTTCTCTAGTTTTCATAAGCTCCTCACTTATTTGACGTATGCCGCTTCGTCGAGCAAAACCCCTGGGCTCATCGTAGCCGCCAGGTTGACCTTCTTAATATATTTACCCTTAGCAGTTGCCGGCTTCGCCTTAACCACAGCTTCGAGCAGTGCCTTGGCGTTGTCGTGTATCTTGTCGGCATCAAAGGAAACCTTGCCGACTCCGACGTGAATTACTCCCGTCTTATCAACACGGTATTCGACTTTTCCAGCCTTAGTTTCTTTGACGGCCGTTTTGACATCGAAAGTAACAGTACCTGTTTTCGGGTTCGGCATTAAACCTCGCGGGCCCAGAACTTTTCCGAGGCCGCCTACCAGACGCATCATGTCAGGAGTGGCGACGACGGCGTCGAAATCCAGCCAGCCTTCCTTAATTTTGTTGACCATGTCCTCGCCGCCGACGAAGTCCGCCCCGGCCTCTTCGGCCTCTTTTATTTTTTCACCCTGGGCGATGACGAGAACTTTCTTCGATTTGCCGAGTCCGTGCGGGAGGACGAGAGTCCCACGCACCAGCTGGTCGGCTTTGCGGGGATCGACCCCCAGCCACAGTGTTAACTCAACTGTCTCGTCAAATTTAGCAAAGGCAATCTCCTTTATCTTTACGACTGCCTCTTCCAGATTGTATTTGCGGCCGGTCTCGATCTTGTCCAGCGCCGCATTGTATTTCTTTCCGTGCTTTTTCATTTTCCATCTCCGAGGTTCGAACGAGGAATTTCGAATTTCAGATTGCGAATTTCGAATTTGAAATCGAGTCGCAACCTTGGTTCACATTTTGCCTCTCCCTCATTTTTATACTGTCAACCCGGTTAAGAACGAATCCGAAATCCGCAATCCGATTTCGAAATTTCTATTCCACTGTCAGCCCCATTTGCCGAGCCGTTCCCTCAATCGTCCTAATCGCAGATTCCAGGCTGGTTGTGTTCAGATCCGGCATCTTAGTTCTTGCAATCTCTTCAATCTTAGCCTTGGAGATTTTGCCCACTTTATCGCGCTTCGGATTCCCGGATCCCTTTGGTAGGCCGGCAGCCTTTTTCAGAAGGTCCGCAGCCGGAGGTGTTTTTGTCTCAAACGAGAACGAACGATCAGCATAGACGGTAATCACCACCGGAATCTTGAGATCGGGATCCAGTTGCGCGGTCTTGGCATTGAAGGCCTTGCAGAATTCCATGATGTTCACGCCGTGCTGACCGAGGGCCGGTCCGATCGGCGGCGCCGGATTCGCCTTGCCGGCAGGCACCTGCAACTTGATATATCCTGTGATTTTCTTAGCCATCTTCTTATTTCCAACAGGCAATTGCCGATTGCCGATTTAAAGTCATTTCCGATTGCCAATTGCCAATTTACGTGGTGCTGACGCCAATTATTCTTCAAATCGGCAATCGGCAATTGAAAATCGGCAATAGTCTCACTCCTCTTCTGCAAACGTCACTTTCTCCACATCGAGAAAGTTCAACTCCACGGGAGTTGATCGTCCGAAAATCGTTACCGTAACCTTTAGTGTCGACTTGTCTTCGTTGACCTCTTCTACCTTGCCGGTAAAGCTCTGAAACGGACCTGACTTGATTCGCACTGTTTCGCCTGCCGCATAAGAAAACTTCGGCTTCGGCTTCTCCGCCGCTTCAGTGACGTTGTGAACAATTTGATCCACTTCCTGAGGCGTCAAGGGGGTCGGATTGTGCCCACCCACAAAGCCGGTGACCTTCGGCGTCGACTTAATCATGTGAAAGACGTTATCAGGGATGTGCCCACGTTCGTCGCATTCGATTTGGACCAGTACATAACCGGGATAGAACATGCGCGTTGATTCAATTCGCTTGTTACCGCGCATCTCAACCACGGTTTCCGTGGGCACCAGGACCTCGGCAATCTCGTTCTGGAGATCAGTGTCCCGGATACGAGCCTTCAGACTGTCTCGAACCTTTTTCTCGTGTCCCGAATACGTGTGGAGTATAAACCATTGCTGCATCAGATAAATCCTAGGCCTCAAGCCCCCGTCATCCAGTTTAGTAATTGATTAAGCTGGGTCAGTAAGAATGTCCAAATGCGATCCACCGAGAATAAGTAGACAGCGAAAAAAATTACGGCGATCAGCGTTATGATGGTGGTGTTTTTTACATCGTTCGCTGAGGGCCACGATACACGCTTCATCTCGGCTCTCACGTCGCGCCAAAACTGCGCCAGCCGGCCGAAAGCGCTTGTTCTTGGTCCGCTCAGGCCG
>JAIVJP010000433.1 GCA_020199975.1 Acidobacteriota bacterium | reverse complement strand
CGCTGGACTCAGCCGCACTTCGGGCATTTGCGCGGGTGACAGGCGCGGCAATAGTCCCTTTGGCAATCGGCGCATGGACCATGCGCGCGGGGCTGACGACGTGCAGCCGGTCATCGCACACCATCCGGGCGGCATCCGTTGGGAAGGTACTTTCGCAAGGCGGGATGTCGAGTCTTCGTTCTTGGTTTTCAGCAGCCTGCTCGTGCAGGCAGTCAAAAGAAACCTAGGGCGATTTCCCATTGATTTCATGTTCCGACTTAACTCAAGGAGAGCCCGGTTTTTGAGGTCACAATTTGTGCCCTCAAAAGGCAGGGGTGGCCGGCGGTATGCGCCATATGCGTTTACAGAACATGGCGTCATTATGCGGCGAACGTCCTGAATAGTGAGCCCGCTGTGCAAGCGAGCGTCCAGATCGTTTCGAACTTTTGTAACGCTGCGGCAGATTGTACTGGCGAACGCAGACCTTGTTAGGACCCTGAACGAGCTTGAAAAACGTATGACGCCCAATTCAACGATGTGTTCGAAGCAACTCGGCAGCTCATGATGCCACCTCTGACGAAACGCAAACAGATCGCGCAGCAGGATTTAATAAGAAAATGTTTGAAGGTACCTTATTCTAGTGTTTCCCGCAATTCGTAAAACAAGGCAGTATTTCTTTCTCACGCATTTACGATTCATGATTAACCATTTACCATTCCGCACGTTAAGCTCTGGGTAGGCTCGCCGCCACAAAGACGTCTATGAAAGAGACTTTGAAAGTACTCAACGGGATGCTGAAGGCTGGCATTGTTCATCGCTACGCTATCGGCGGCGCCGTAGCTGCGATTTACTATCTCGAGCCAATAGATACCGTAGACCTGGATATCTTCGTGCAACTTGAAGTGTCGGGATCCGAACTATCGATTCTTGATCCCCTCTATGAATATCTCTGTGCTCGTGGCTACAGAGCGAGGGGCGAGTTTGTGGAAATTGAAGGCATGCCGGTTCAATTTCTGCCCGTCTTCAATCCCCTCACAGAGGAAGCAGTCGCCAAAGCTCAGCCGATAAAGTACGCGCGCGTAACCACCTTCATCATGCGGCCGGAACATCTGGTGGCAATAATGCTGGACACTGGTCGCGCCAAAGATTACTTGCGTATTGCAATGTTCCTCGAGCAGCGTGCGGTGAACTTGCGTTCGCTTATGCCAGTATTGCGACGTCATGGTCTGGCTGAGAAATGGAAGGAGAAGGAGTATCGATTCAAGCGATGAAGAGTTACCCGGACATTAGCAAGCTAATCAAGGCAAAGGAGGCGCATCGCCGCGCTCTGGCCGCGCTTTCGTTTGAAGAGAAAATCGAACTTGTATTCAAGCTCCAACGGCGCCGTCGGTTCGTTAAGTCTGGTCAGCCAGTCAGACGGAAGAGCCGCGTAGCCGCTAAGTGAATTTAGCCCGGTCTTTCAGGACTGTGTCAAAACCCCAAATTGAATTTACGCTGAAGGCGTTCGCTAATTGGAGCCCAGGGTTGCTTCAACCCTGGGCTCCAGTTCCTCATAAAATCTAAACTCTGAAAGAGTTCGCGAGTCGACCGTTGCGATTCGGGTCAACACCTTCGGCGTAATGATTATTTGGAGGTGTGTAGACCAGAGTTTGTACCACATCCAGCAGTTTAGCCCTGCGCGCGACTTACCTGTTACCAAATGAGGAGTTGGCGTCGGGTCGCCAGTGTAAGGCGCGGTGTATAAGATTAAGGTATGCAGCTTCCTGTGAACCCGCCGATCTTGCCCATGCTCGCCAAACGTGTAGGTGAATTGCCGGTAGCCAGCACTTGGATCTTCGAACCGAAATGGGATGGGTTCCGGGCCCTGGTCTTTCGCGATGCGGATGAGATCCTGATCCAGAGCCGCGACGCAAAGCCACTGAACCGCTATTTTCCCGAACTGCTCGAACCGCTCCGCTCCCAGCTACCCGCGCGTTGCGTGTTCGACGGCGAGATCGTCGTCGCCCGAGATGGCGCGCTCGACTTCGATGCGCTCCAACTCCGAATTCATCCGGCCGAGTCACGCGTCAACCTTCTTTCCCAGGAAACCCCGTCATCAATCGTGCTCTTCGACATTCTCTCTGAGGGTGAGCGAGATCTGAGGACCTTCCCGTTTCAGGAACGTCGTCGGATCCTTGAATCACTGCTCTCATCGGCAGTGCCGCCGATACACCTGACCCCTGCAACTAGCGAATTTACAGTAGCGGCGGACTGGTTTCGCCGCTTCGAGGGTGCTGGTTTGGACGGCGTCATCGCCAAGCCGATCGCCGGAACCTACGAACCCAATAAGCGTGTCATGCTCAAAATCAAGCACGAACGCGATTGCGATTGTGTCGTTGCCGGCTTTCGCTGGCACAAGAAAGGTGAAGGTGCAGCTGTCGGCTCACTACTGCTGGGCTTGTTCGACCAGTCCGGCGCGTTACAGCACGTCGGCGTGTGCTCGAGCTTCACAGACAAAAAGCGCATTGAGCTTGCCGACTACCTGGCACCATATCGCCAAGACGCGCTCGTCGATCATCCATGGAAAGAGTGGGCCGTGCAGGAACTCGCCAATGGCCGTCGCATTCCCGGAGCGCAGAGTCGTTGGAGTCACGGCAAGGATCTGTCATGGCAGCCATTGCGTCCCGAGCTCGTGGTCCAGGTCGCTTACGACCACATGCAGGGCAGCCGCTTTCGTCATATAGCGCAGTTTCGCAGGTGGCGTACGGACAAGAAGCCGAGCGACTGCACTTATGCGCAGCTTGAAGTTGTGCCGCCGCACGAGCTAGAGACGATTTTCAAATGATTGCCGATTGGCGATTGCCAATTTCCGATTGGTAGGCGAATGTTGATGTTCCGAAACGGCTGAGCCGCTGGATCTGAGGGCCAGGAAAATCACCCCTACGCACTAGCGCCTTCGTCATTACAACGTTGCCGCCCAATGTGAGGCCCAAGAAAATCATCCTTCCTCTTACTAC
>JAIVJP010000432.1 GCA_020199975.1 Acidobacteriota bacterium | reverse complement strand
GGCTCCTCTTTACGCCAGCGCGGCCCATCGGGCGCAGGAAATCGCTAATGCGCTCGAAGCCCGGAGCCGTGAGCTGGAGGAAGCCGGCTATCACGCGCAAGTACTGGCATCGGCAAACTCTTTTCCCCTTTTCATACACGATACAGAAGGCGCGCGCCACGCGTTAACGCGCACCGATGATGGTAAATACAAGGTGAAGGATTTGGATTCCGACTACACCGCCCAGGAGCTCGCCGACCTGGCCGCCCTTGAGCCTGAACGTTTCAGTCCCAACGTCACGCTTCGCGCGGTGGTCCAGGACTACCTCTTGCCAACCATTGCCTACCTGGGTGGCGCAGCCGAGATCGCCTACTTCGCGCAAACCGCCGAAGTCTATCGCGAGCTCGAGCGGCCCGTTACGCCTATCCTGCCACGATCGAGTCTGACGATGGTCGAACGTCACACAGGTCGTGTGCTCGAGCGCTATGGACTGAACTTAGCGGATCTTTTTGCCGGGCCGGAGAGTGTTCTGTCCCGAGTTGTCGAAGAGCATCTCGGAGCGGACACGGCGCAGAGTTTTACCGAGACCGAAGAGAGTGTAAATCAGGACCTGGACAGATTGAGAGAAAAACTGCGGGCAATTGATCCGACCCTGGCGGAAGCGTTGGAAACAGGCCGGCGGAAGATCAACTATCAACTCGAAGGCTTACGTTCCCGTTTTCATCGGGCCCAGTTGTCCCGCGATGAGACGGCCCACCGGCAGTTGCAACGAGCTTTCGATCAGCTGTATCCGGAGAAGGATTTGCAGGAACGTCACATTAATATCAGTTCTCTGCTGGCGCGTCATGGAAGGTACGTCACCGATTGGATTTATAACGCGATCAATTTGGGGTCATCTGAACACCAGATAGTCTATTTATGATTGCCGATTGCCAATTGCCAATTGCCGATTTGCACGTCACGAAGCATGACGCAGGAAATGGGAATGAATACGCTTCGAAAAGCTCTAATCGGCAATTGGCAATTGGAAATCGGCAATGTCTAACCAATGTCTAAGATCCGACTCCTCCCCGATCACGTCTCCAACCAGATTGCCGCTGGCGAAGTTGTCGAGCGGCCGGCCTCAGTCGCTAAGGAACTAGTTGAAAATGCCATCGACGCACGAGCAAGCCGTATCGTCGTTGATGTCGAGAGTGGCGGGCGG
Organism: Acidobacteriota bacterium; assembly: GCA_020199975.1. Lineage (GTDB taxonomy): Bacteria > Acidobacteriota > Blastocatellia > Pyrinomonadales > Pyrinomonadaceae > PSRF01. The sequence continues at coordinate 4,123 of JAIVJP010000432.1, read as the reverse complement.
CGGCTATTGAAAGTCTCCGACGACGGTGAGGGCATGGTGCGTGATGATGCGCTGTTGGCGTTTGAACGTCATGCCACTTCCAAGATCAGTACCGCAGAGGACCTCAATTCCATTGCCACATTAGGGTTTCGCGGAGAGGCATTAGCGTCAATCGCCTCGGTGGCGCGCGTCGAGTTGATTAGTAAAACCGAAGATGCGGCCGCGGCAACCCGCGTAGTGATTGAAGGCGGGCGCATGCGCGACGTTAAGGATGCCGCACATCCCCGCGGCACGACTCTCTCAGTGCGCGATCTGTTCTTCAATGTTCCCGCACGCCGAAAATTCCTGCGCTCGGAAGCCACAGAAACTTTTCACCTGACGAATCTCGTCACCCACTACGCACTCGCCCATCCCGAAATAGCTTTTGGTCTAACCAATAATGGTCGTGAAGTGCTGCGGGTAGCCTCCGCAAAGGATTTGAGGGAGCGTGCATATCAGATTTTTGGCTCGGAGTTTCTGGACAACCTACTCGAAGTCAGCGGCGGTCATAAGCACGTTGCTTTGGTGAGCGGCTACGTTTCCGCCCCTCGCGATCGACGCACTTCGCGGGATGCACAATACTTGTTTGTTAACGGCCGGTTCGTCCGGGACCAACTGATTGGCCGCGCCCTTTCCGAAGGCTACCGCTCAGTTTTGCCGCACGGAGTCTATCCCGCTGCGCTTTTGTTTATCGAGACGCCGCTCGAGGAAGTGGACGTGAATGTTCATCCGGCCAAGACGGAAGTACGCTTTCGCCGTGTGGCGGCCGTTGCGGATGCGGTGCGAGAAGCCGTGCGCTCCGCCCTCGCCAGCGCGGGCTATATGCGCCCCGACGTAGCCGAGCCCTCAACTGCTCCACACGATCAGCGTGAGGCGGATGATTCAGTTGCTGCCATGTCGGCAGCCGCTACGGATTATTCGCCTGTTAGCACTCCGACAGGTAGTGCGGCAAGTAGTGCGGCGGCGGTTGGCGAGCATCGAGCACCCTTCGAGCCCGCCAGGCAGTCGCGAATCGAGTTTGCATCTCCGCCAATCCAGGACGAGGAATTCCTCGCGGAAGATCGTCCGGAACCTGATCTTGTGGCATTGGAATCCGATACTGCTCGGGATTTCGACGCGATAGCGCATTCTATTTGATAAGTACCGAGCGCTCGAAGCTTCACGTCTGGCGGAATCGCAGAGTCTTCTGATTCCGGAGACGTTCGACCTGACCCCGGCGCAGGTTGCTGCTTTCGATTTTGTAGCGCCGGAACTTGAAAGCTATGGATTTGAGCTGATGCGCCTGTCTGGCCGGACCGTGGCAATCAAAGCTACTCCCGCGGATTTGCCGGCGAGTGAGGCGCGCAACATGCTCGCTGAGATACTAGAAACAGTTGACGCGGAAAAGAAAGGCTCCGCGCGCAAGGCGTTGCGAGATGACATCGCCGCATCGCTGGCCTGTCATGCGGCGATCAAAGTAAACATGCCTCTGGCCCCGGAGAAGATGCGTTGGCTCATCGATCGGCTGCTGAATACTTCCTCGCCGACAACCTGCCCGCACGGCCGGCCTGTGATTCTGCGCCTGGCGACCCGGGATATTTTAAGAGGCTTCCACCGCATCTGATCGGTGAGTGCCGCTGGAGTTTGCAATGGTCAATTGGCTTAGCCAGGCTCGCTTGAAGTCACGGACTGGAGCGCGGGCATCCTGCCCGCTGAACGTGCGGAGCACGCTCAGGTTACGCACTCCCTCAATCTTAACCTTATCGCATCTGAGTTTTCGCGCTTTGCGCTCATTGCGGGCAAGATGCCCGCGCTCCAGTTAGTTCAGTCAAGTCTGTGCTACTTAGAATATGTGGTCGGATTGAAAAGGGGGATTAAGTGAACGTGCTCGTCCCGCCCGTGGTGCGAAAGAATCAGCTGCCTTTTTATTTTAACTGAATCCCACGGTTACTGACGGCGATTATGATTGTGATCACCGCCTTCCAGTGGTTAGGCAGTCCAGATTTTACCTCAACAATTTTGACTCAGCCTCAAGCCTTGCGTGCCGGTGCATGAAGCATATGCATTGGACAAGCTTACCTACGATCAACGCTAGCCGGGTTTCCCTCCGATGGATTTCCGACCAGGATGTCGATGCTCTCTACCGCATCTTCTCCCACACTGAAGTGATGTGGTATTGGAGTACGCCCCCGCTCGCCGACAGAAACGCCGCCGTTGAGCTCTTGCACGAGATTCACGACGGCTTTCAGCGCCGCACACTACTAAAATGGGGCATTGCGCGGAGCACAGATGACGCGCTTATCGGAACGGCCACGCTCTTTAATCTGGACTTCAGCAATCACAGAGCCGAGATCGGCTATGGTCTCGACCGTGCTCATTGGGGAAACGGTTACATAAACGAAGCTCTCCAGGCGCTGCTTGCCTATGCGTTCGAAGAGCTTGCTCTGCACAGAATCGAAGCTGATGTGGATCCGCGAAATACCACTTCCATTCGGACGGTTGAACGGCTTGGTTTCAAGCAGGAGGGATATCTTCGCGAGCGCTGGCAGGTTAATGGAGAGATCCAAGACACGCTGTTTTATGGTTTGCTTCGAGCCGATTGGGAAGCCGTCAGGAGTCAAACCGTATGATGCTCGTCATCGTAGGTGAGAAAGGCCAGCGCCGGGTTTTGATAGAGCACGCTCGCCTCAAAGACCTGCTGATACCAGGCCAGTATCTCATCGAAGCGTCTGTTTGATAGACCACGTGTGCGAACTTTTTGGTTTTGCCATTTGGTTTTTTCCTTTCGAGTGTACTGGTCAGAGGCATTCTCGGTGAACCGATGACCGGTCCAGTCGTCGAGTTCCAACTGCGCCGTGGCTTTTGAGCTGATTTTGTCGAGGCTACCTGATCGCGATTGGATTAATGATCGCCTGTACGCCGCCGGTGATGCGTGCGGGGCCGAGCGTGAACAGGAATTCCCACGCCTTGTCCTTGACCATCTCTTCGGTATTCATGTTCTCAAGTATGTGAATGCCGTTGAGCGGGAGAAGGATCTGGTGCATCTCGTACATGCCCGCGCCCGTTTCGATCCAGCGAGGCGAGATACTTCGCGCCCTCCCTGCCGAGTCCCGGCCCGACCGAGCCGAAACGCTTGTTGTCCTTGCCGAGCAGCTTGAGCCAGCCGGTGTAGAAGAGCACGACGTCGCCCTTCTCGATAGCTTGAATGCCCTGACGCTTCATCGCGCCTTCGATCTCGGCACGGTGGAATGCCGTCCCCTCTTTGACGATGTCGGTGTTGAAGTAGCCGGCCATGTCGAGGAGCACACCGCGCGTCGCGACGGCAGGCACATTCTCGATGCCGAGTTTTTTCAGGCCGTCGGCCATGGCGAAGTCGGGGGCTCTCTTGTAATTGAAATAGAGATAGTCGTTGCCCGCGTGGCCGAAACCGTCAAGTTGGGAACCGACTCCTACCCAACCCATAATGATGTCGTCGTTATACGTGGTTTTGGTCGGGCCGAGAGTGGCCCCGGCCGCTTGGCCCGGTTGCACCACGGTGAGTGCGAACGTGCGGGGCGGGTAGGCCGGCGTGTCCTTGTTGGTCTCGATCCCGAGGCGGTAAGCCTTGCCGCGTGTGACCAGCTTTGAGGCCGCGAGCGTTTTCGCCGGGGTCACATAGTTGAGATTGCCGATCTGGTCATCAGGCCCGAACTTCGAAGCCGTCAAACAAGGCTTTTGCTGGATCGGTTCACGAAGGGGATTTTTATCAAGGCCGCCGAAATAGAATGGATTGAAGCCAAAGGGAATTACGTTTCATTTCATTGCAAAAATGGCGATTATCTTTTTCGCGAATCGATCAGTACTTTGGAAAAGCAGCTTGATCCATTGAAATTTCAGCGCATACATCGCTCAACGATTGTTAATCTCGATTTTATCAAGGAACTACAACCCTAGTTTCGCGGAGATTTCAAAGTAATACTCCACGATGGCACGGAATTGCGATTAAGCAATCGCCGCCGCAGAAAATTTCAATCGCATTTTGCCGGCTCGTTGTGAAGTGGCACCCGACGTTTTGGCGGTTACGAGTGTGAAAGCGAGAACTTCAAGAATCCTTCATTCCAAGTCAATCCCGCGAACAACTCCAATG
>JAIVJP010000142.1 GCA_020199975.1 Acidobacteriota bacterium | reverse complement strand
CTGTATGCCACCATATACAGAATGTGTATTGCTACGTTGATGATCATGACAGCGATGGCGGGCTCGTCCTTTTTCATGGACAGCCACGGTCTTTGCGTCAATCTGACGTGAGTGTGCGCGCGTATTTATCCCCGTTGTCGGGCCTGCCCTGCTCGATGAGTATGAAACGCCGGTCCGTGCCCGCCGCCTTGTTCAGCTCCTCTCAGTGGCAACCTTCAACTACTCTCAGTGGCGAGCTTCAACTATGGACCAACTGGTTCATTCCGCACCGTTTCTCATCTCCGCACGCGCGGAGTTGTCGAACTCTGCGCTGCCGCTCAACAAACTGCTCCCAGCACACTCAAACTCACTGCCGTTCCCCGACGCCGCAGCGCGATTCTGGTTTGCCCGCCCACTGCGAGGCCAGGCTTGCTTGCCTCACCACCCGCCTGCGACCTCGCACCCTGCTGCCGCACCCCTTAACGCCAGCTCCATGTTGGGGAATTAAGCGTTTGACCCAAAGCGCTTAGGTATCTATCCAAAGTGCTCCTTAATGCTCAGAAACGCGGCTGTTCCTACTCAGATTGAATTTTCGATCGGGACAGGTCCGGATTGCTATCCACTCTCTGGTACAGTCAGCCGAACTCATCTACAATAATCCAGTCACGTCATTACCAATACTTGCTCAGAGAACACAGCTAATCTTTTAATCCGGCACTGAATAAGATGGCCATTGCTGCTGGCACACTTCTCGGGCGTTATGAGATCCGCTCCCAGCTTGGCGTGGGCGGTATGGGCGAGGTCTATCTCGCTAAAGATACCAAGCTCGAACGAACTGTCGCTCTAAAAATGTTGCCCGCTGAGTTGGCCACTGACCAGAACCGGATGCGCCGCTTTGTCCAGGAAGCCAAAGCGGCAGCCGCTCTTAATCATCCAAACATCGCACACATTTACGATATTGGCGAGGCAGCGGGGACAAACTTCATGACGATGGAGTTCATTGATGGTGACACACTGCGCGCAAAGATCCATCGGGACAAAGCAGAGCTGCGGAAATTACTCGAATATCTAACGCAGGTAGCCCGTGCTCTGGCAAAAGCCCATGCGGCGGGGATTGTGCATAGAGACCTTAAGCCGGACAACATCATGATAACGGGGGATGGGTTTGCGTTTGGAGTTGGAGGACCTCCTTCACGAGGTGGATAGTGGGTTGGGCGCAAATCATCATGTATCGTCGGCTCACGATCGTTGGACAGTTAGCACCGAAGGCGTATCCACTGCCTCTGCTCGCCGTCGGGATTCGCAGGCGAATCAGAGACAGACCAAAACCATTCTAGAATCTCATTCCGGACGCATTGACAGAGGTACTGAAGCACTACGGGTGGCCCTGCTCTATAAGCGCAAGGAGCAATCAGATGCGCATGTTGTCGCACTCCTCCGTGAAGAACTGACGAAGCACGGTCACAAGGTCTTCACCGACCATCATCTGAGCGTTGGCGTTGAATGGGCAAAGGAGATTGAGCAAAAGATAAGGACATCGGACGTGGTTATTCCGCTTCTTTCCCCTGCATCAGCGATTAGCGAGATGCTAGCTTACGAGGTAGAGCTCGCACACGAAGCACAGCAGCGGCAAGGCAAGCCTCGAATACTGCCTGTTCGCATCAACTTGGAAGGCGCCCTCCCTGAATCTTTAGCCGGTATGCTTGGCCCGTTTCAGAATCATGTGTGGAACGACCCACAGGATGATGGTGCGCTCGTAACAGGACTGCTCAATTCGCTACAGACCCCGCCGGCTCCTGAAGTAGTAGATGCGCAGGAGCTTAAGCACACGAGCGGTGCCGTGCCGCTCGATTCCAACTTTTATATCGTGCGTGACACCGATGAGGATTTCCTACAAGCAATCAAGCGGCGGGACAGCATCGTTCTAGTCAAAGGCGCGCGCCAAATGGGCAAGACCTCACTTCTGGCTCGGGGTCTTCAACAGGCTCGCGTGGCGGGTGCCGCAGTCGTTCTCACTGATTTTCAGAAACTTAACGCCCCGCATCTCGAATCAATCGACAAGTTCTTTCTGGCGTTATGCGAGATGATCTACGATCAGCTCGATGTTGACACAGAGCCTGAAGACGCCTGGAGTTCGCGGCGCGGCCCGAGCATTAACTTTGAGCGCTACATCCGGCGTGTAGTGCTGAAGCAGATCGGCGGTCCCCTTGTGTGGGCCATGGATGAGGTCGACAGGCTTCTGACGTGCCACTTCGGGAGTGAGGTGTTCGGCCTGTTTCGCTCGTGGCATAATGAGCGTTCGCTTGACCCGACCTCACCCTGGGAGCATTTGACGCTGGCCATCGTCTACGCAACCGAGCCACACCTTTTCATCACCGATCCCAACCAGTCACCATTTAATGTAGGCACTAAGCTCGAACTTCGGGATTTCACTGTTGAGCAGGTGGCTGAACTGAACGAGCGATATGGCTCACCGCTCAAAGACCAGACGGAGGTGTCACGCTACTGCCGCCTCGTTGGCGGCCATCCTTACCTTGTACATAGCGGCATCTTCGAGATAAAGAAACGCGGCTTGAGCCTGCCGGTTTTCGAAGCCTTGGCCGATCAGGATGAGGGCCCTTTCGGCGACCACCTTCGGCGCATCCTTGTTCTCCTCGGACGTGACCCCGCTCTCACCGAAGTCATGCGCGAGGTCTTGCGCGGCAATGCGTGTCCGAATACCGATAGCTTTTACCGGTTACATAGTACCGGCCTGGTGTCGGGCCATTCGGCGCGCGAAGCGAAGCTGCGTTGCCCGCTTTATGTAAATTATCTTCAACGCCATCTCTTATAGAGAAGGGAACGGTGGGCACCGCGACGCAGATGATCTCTCAATGACAGTCTTAGACCCCGCCGTTGTCGTTAAGCATACCCGCATGAGCGTCATTCAAACGAGCTTCTACGTCACCGGCGGCACCCTCCGTCGCAATGCTCCATCGTATGTTTCGCGGCGCGCCGATACAGAGCTGTACGAAGGTTTATCACGAGGTGAATTTTGCTACGTATTGACCTCACGTCAGAGGGGCAAGTCGTCTCTCATGGTACGAACCGCGGTGCGGCTGCGCGAAGATGGCGGAGCGGTGGCCGTATTAGACCTGACTGCAATTGGGCAGAACCTTACCGCCGAGTATTGGTACGCCGGATTGCTCGGTCGCATCGGCGAGCAGCTCTACATCGAAGATGAGTTGGAAGACTTCTGGCTTGCTCACGAACGGTTAGGGCCATTGCAGCGATGGATGCTGGCTATCAGAGAAGTGACGGCGAAAAAGTTCAGTGGCCTCATTGTGATTTTTATTGATGAAATAGATGCGGTTCGTAGTTTACCCTTTTCTACCGACGAATTCTTCGCGGGCATACGCGAGTTCTACAACCGCCGCACAGAGGATCCGGAACTTGAACGCCTCGCCTTTTGTTTACTGGGTGTCGCCACTCCTTCTGACTTAATACGGGACACGCGCACCACACCTTTCAATGTAGGCCGACGCATTGAATTAACTGACTTTACGGAACAGGAAGCCGAACCGTTGGCCGCCGGACTCGGCAGATCGGAGAAGCTTAACGCTACGCTACTCCGCCAGATCATCTATTGGACGGGCGGACATCCCTATCTGACTCAGCGACTCTGTCAGGCCATCGCTCAGGATGCAAGCGTCGATAGCCCGCGTGCCGTTGATCGCGTATGCGAAGGATTGTTCCTTTCCTCGCGCGCGCGCGAAAGTGATGACAATCTCTTGTTCGTGCAGGAGCGTTTACTACGCTCTGAAGTGGATAGGGCCGCTCTGCTCGACCTCTACGCTCAAGTGCGAGGGCACAAGCGCGTAAGAGACGATGAGTTTAATCCGACTGTCAGCATTCTCCGCCTCTCCGGGATCACCCGCATAGTGGAAGGTTATCTTCAGGTACGCAACCGCATCTACTATCGCGTATTTGACCGCGACTGGATAACCGCCAACATGCCTGACGCCGAACTCCGGCGACAGCGCGTCGCATACCGGCGCGGGTTGGTGCGAGCAGCGTCTGTGGGAGCCGTGATTCTGATGGTGATGGCGGGACTCGCTTTCAGTGCCTATAGACAAAAAATCGCTGACCAGAATAGAGAGTTTGCCGAACAAGAACGGGTCCGTGCTGACCAAAATGCAAAGCGGCTCGCCAGCACATTAGACGAGCGCGAAACGGCATTAGGCGAAGCCAAAGCTCAACGGGTGATTGCCGAAAAGCAGCGCGAGCGGGCGGAGGAACAGCGCCTAGAGGCGTACAAACAGAAGCAGATTGCGGAAGCCGCGACGGCGCGCGCTCTCGCCGCCCAACAAACGGCCGAGAAACAGCGCCAAATTGCCAGCGACCGGGCTGTCGAGGCCGAACAACAACGTGAGCGCGCGGAAGGTCAGACTAAGCTGGCCACATCGACACTGTTCAACGTTATACGCTTTCTCGTCGGGTCAGGTGAGAAACAACGGGCGGTGGAATATCTCAAACAGTTGGCCCAGGTCTATCGCCAAGCGAACAAAGATGTCGAGGAAGCAGAGACGATCCTAAACATTAGCGAAATTTACCTCCAGCTGAAGGATGTACCGAAGGCGGAAGAGTATTTCAATCAAGGGTTAAAGATCTTTCGTAATAAGAGAGATCTGGCCGAAGAGGGCCACATACTTCTAAAAATTGGTGATCTCTATAAAGAGTCCGGCGACCAGGGGAAGGCAAGGACTTACTACAACCAAGCGCTGCAGCTTCTCAAACAAGCTCTCCCGACACTTCACGACAACCATAAAGAAGCTTACGCCCTCTATTACCTATCACTCACGTACAGCGCCGTAGATGATAACCGCAAAGCTTTGGACTACTCAAACCAGGCGCTTTCAATTTTTCGGTCTCTCGGGGATAGTGTCATGGTAGACATTATCGGCATACGTATAGAAGAACTCTCCCAATCTCTAAAAGAGAGGGATTGACAAAGCGTTAGAAAAGGCCGTTGGCAAAAGTCGTTTGAAAAGAGAGTCTCTAAGAAGAAACTCAATAACAAAAAGCCCACGGTTTGCCCGGTGGAGTTTCACGTTTCAGATTTTTCACAGTGATGGGTTAGCAATCCGCTCAGCAACAACGTGAGGTGCCACGGGAAAAATCCCGTGGCATCCACAGACGTCTACTCACTCTAGCTACGAACATTAATCTCAACGAAGTTGGCCCTTGGCATTCAACCGAGACTGACCGACTCCAACGTCTAATGGTTTATTGACTTACCATCAGGGCTTCACTAAGCTACGGCCTATCGCTTTGGACGGAATCATGTTGAGTAATGCGGATCCTGCAGAGGGCCGTTGCAGCCATTATCAACCTCGCATCGCGTTACGATGGATTGTCCTTCGTCAAGGTTCTCTCAAATCATAGCTGATTAAGTGCTGTAATTTCGCTTGCGCCATACGTTTGCTCTTTACTTTGCGCGGAAACCTTTTGCCACTTCTAGAGCACAAGTCCCGGCTTGTGCTTCTGTCAAAGGATGAATTCATGCTAAGCACCAACATGAAGACCGATACGCCGCGATTTGCCCTCTTCTTTCTTGTATTCCTTGCGCTCTTATGTTTGTCGACGGAGACGCTAGCTCAGGTTAAAGCAAGGGAAGAGGTTGCAGAGCCGAGACTGACACCGCCTGCGCCGATCGGATCGTCTGAGAAGGATACGATAGGCGCGATCCGAAGCCCCACTCCGGCCGCAACAGAGTCAAGTGCTGAATCAGGCGGTGCCGCCATGCGGCAAATGCTCCGGCGCATCGAGGATCTCGAGGCACGAATCCGAGAGCTTGAGGCGCGGCAAGCGCAGAACGCCTCGCTGCCGGCTGTAGCGTCAGCAACAACTCAGGAAAGAGCGGTGTCACCAGAGGTCCTTGATCCTGCTGGGGGTCTTCCAACCACCTTGAAGAACAGCCAGGTAACCACCCAGGCGGGCGTCGCCGCGCACGATTCCCATCAGGATTTGCCAACCGGTACGCCCCGTCTGCAAATACAGGGTTTTGCGGAAGTTAACTATCGCGCCAGTAATGAAAAGGGCAAGACTAATGCATTCGCGCTCGGACAGCTAGACCTCTTTATCACGTCTCGCCTGTCAGAGAAGTTCAGTGTACTTAGCGAACTAATCCTTGAAGCGGGCGAAGATAACGCATTTACTTTTGAGATCCACAGACTACTTCTGAAATACTCGCCGAACGACTACTTTAATCTGAGCGCCGGGCGTTATCACACAGGCATCGGTTACATCTCGTTTACCAGAACACGCGCAACGAATTCCTGAACGAAGCACTGGCCATTCGCCACGCATCAGCTGGGCGAGTCTTTTATATACCCGGCTTCTACACGCAATTCTCGCGGCGGTTCGGCAACGTACGCCCTTTTTTCCGGTACCAATTTGTGAACGCCCCTAGCGATGATCCAATCTTCCGATCTGTCGGCAGGCGCAACGGGCCATCGGTGGGACTGCGCTATGAATTGAGTGATTTTGTGAATTTCAAAATGCAATACGACCACACCGCTCGGCGCCGACTGAGCGCTCTTGACGAACTCATATTACAACTCGCTTTTACGTTTTGAGAGGTAGGTAGACTTGTTCAGGGCTAACAGACTTTTTACTATTCTGCTCATCTTTGTGTTGATGAGTGTACCGCTCGTAGAGCCTGCCTGTGCAGGCGAGAACCGGTTAGTTTTATTGTCGTTTCCTCCCTCAACGTTACAGCGCGGCGACTTGGCGATTATCGTTCATAAATCAAACCCCCTTGAGAATCTTTCAGTTGCGGAACTGCGTGAGTATTTCCTGGCTGAGCGAAGTCATTGGTCAACACGACAGAAAATCAGGGTTGCCATGCGGGAGCCTGGGTCACCCGAGCGTGAGGCCGTGTTACGCCTGATCTGCGGCATGAATCGTGATCTGGATTTCACGACATACTTTTTGCGTGCAAAATTCAGTGAGCAAGTAATAGACGAACCTCGTAATCTGGACTCGACGCCCAACATGATCAGGTTCGTCGCCAACGTATCGGGTGCGATCGGCTACGTGCGTGCTGACGAAGTTGACCCATCGGTGCGTGTCATACGTGTGGAAAACCTCTCGCCTGGGGATCCAGGCTATAAGCTGAAGCTCTGAACATCTTTGCATCCAACATTTTGTTGCCTTCTACGATGCTATACCTACTGCACATTGCAGATTTTTGCTGCATTTCCGCGCGC